>CAYXXL010000019.1:0-17103 GCA_964469025.1 uncultured Fibrobacteria bacterium | reverse complement strand
CCTACCGCGCCATCGGTCCCCAGGGGCGCATCCTGGCAGGAGCCGAGTCGTGATCCAGCTCGACCTCCCCTTCCTCCTACAGTGCGGCAAGTTCCTGCTGGCCTTCGTTCCGCTGTGCCTGATCCCCATCAACATCTTCATGGAGCGCAAGGGGGCGTCCCTCATCCAGGATCGTTTCGGCCCCAACCGCGCCAACATCCCCCTTCTGGGAGGCATCCGCCTCTTCGGATTCGTGCAGAACCTCCCCGACGGCATCAAGCTCTTCACCAAGGAGAGCTTCATCCCCAAGGGGGCGCACAAGGCTTGGTACCTGGTCGCGCCCATGATCCCGCTGACGATCGCCCTGCTGACGCCCTCCGTGATCCCCTGGTTCGCTCCCATGGCGGTGGAGGGCACGCGCGGGCTGGTCCAGATGTCCGGACAGATCCTGGACGCCGATGCCGGCGTCCTCGTGCTTTTCGCCCTTTCGGGGCTCTCCGTGTACGGGGTGGTGCTGGGCGCCTGGGCGTCCAATTCCAAGTACGCGCTCCTGGGCGGCATGCGCGCCAGCGCCCAGATGATCTCCTACGAGGTCTCCATGGGGCTTTCCGCGGCGGGCATCTTCGTGCTGGCCGGCAGCTTTTCCCTGACCCGCATCGTGGAATGGCAGGGTTCCAACCCCCTCCACTGGGGCATCGTGCTGCAGCCCGTGGGATTCGTGCTGTTCCTGACCGCCATGTTCGCCGAGACGGGGCGGCCTCCCTTCGACATGGCCGAAGGCGAGTCCGAGATCGTGGCAGGCTACCTGATGGAATATTCCGCCATGCGCTTCGGACTCTACTACATGGGCGAATACGCCCACATCGCGATCGCCTCCGCGCTGGTCTCCACCCTGTTCCTGGGAGGCTACCACATGCCCTTCCTGGGGACCGAGGCCCTGCGCTCGAACCTGGGCCAGGTGGCGGCAGGCGTTCTCGCGGTCTTCGGCATCCTCTCCGGCCTGGTGGCCTGGGCGGTCCGTCGTTGGCAGCGGATCTACGCCACGCGAGGCGGGTCGGACATCGCCGCCCGCAAGCGCGAGCACGGAATCCTGTTCGGCATCTTCGCCGTCCTCGCCGCGGTTCTGTTCGCGGCGGCGGTCGCCGCGGCGACATCCGCCCACCCGGCACAGGTGCAGATCGATGGCGTCTGGGCCTGGCCCCTGCGGGTGAACCTCGGGGCCGCGCTCCTCCAATTGGGAGTGCTGGTCGCCAAGACCCTTTGCATCTGCTGGGTCTTCATCTGGGTTCGCTGGACCCTTCCGCGCTTCCGCTACGACCAGGTCATGTTCCTGGGTTGGAAGGTCCTTCTGAACATCGCCCTCTTGAATCTTCTGGCCACCGCCGTCGTGGCCAAGCTGGCGAAAGGCTGAAGACATGGCCATGACCGTTCCACGACCGGAGATGACGCTTGCAGAGAAGGCCTATCTGCCGGAGATCGTCAAGGGTCTCAAGCTGACCCTGGGCCACCTGGCCAGGGGTCTGTTCCATCCCGAGACGCTTCCCGTCCTGAACTATCCGGAGATCCAGCCGGAGGTTCCCAGGGACTACCGCGCGCAGCACAGGCTCATGAAGCGCCCCGACGGCGAACCGCGCTGCGTGGCCTGCTTCATGTGCTCCACCGCCTGCCCCGCGAATTGCATCCACATCCAGGCCATGGAATCCGCCGACGACCGCATCGAAAAGAAACCCGCCAAGTTCGAGATCGACCTCCTGGTGTGCGTCTTCTGCGGACTCTGCGTGGAAGCCTGCCCGGTGGACGCCATCCGCATGGACACCAGGAAGGTGGCCTTGGCCGCCGACAGCCGCGAGAAGTTCAAGGTGGGCCTGAAGGATCTCCTGGACTGGAACCCCTCGGACTATCCGACCACCGACACGCAGAGCCAGAAGGCCCCGGGCGGGACCCTCAACGAGCAAGCCCGGAAGGAGTGGGGACTGGCATGATCACCCAGGTGTATTTCTGGATCTTCTCCATCGTCGCCCTCGCCACCGCCTTGGGCGTGCTCGTGTCGCGGCATCCCATCCACGCCGCGCTCTGCCTGATCGGCACCATGGTCTCGCTCGCCGGCATCTACAGCCTGGTCGCGGCTCCGTTCCTGGCCACCCTGCAGATCCTGGTCTACGCCGGGGCCGTCGTCATGCTGCTGGTCTTCGTGATCATGGTCCTCAATTCCGCCAAGGACGATCACACCCCGCGCTGGGACGCCTTCGGCTGGGCGGCGCTCGCGCCTTCCGCGGCCACCGGCTTCTTCCTGCTTCGGGTCCTCCTGGGCGCCGACGCAGCCCATTCCTTTGCGCTGCGCTCCACGGATCCCCCCGCGGCGCGCGGCACCGTGGAGGCGCTATCCGCCCTGCTCTTCGGCGATCGCATCGGAGCCTGGTCGTTCCTGTTCCTGGTCGTGGGGCTCCTCCTCCTTTCCGCGGTCGTGGGAGCGGTGCTCCTCGCCAAGCACCACCTGGACAGCCCTTCCGCACCGTCCACCCCTCGTCCGGGAGGCCATTGATGGGCGACCTGCAGCCGATCCAGCTCCAAGTCCTGGCCGCGCTCCTCTTCGCCATCGGACTGGCGACGGTGATGGCGCGACGGAATCTGTTCTTCGTCCTCATGGGGGTGGAGCTCATGCTGAACGCGGCCAACCTCTCATTCCTCTCGTGGTCCCGCACCATGCCCGGCAGCGTCGGGCTGGAAGGCCAGCTCGCCCCCATCTTCGCCATCGCGGTCGCCGCCGCCGAGGCCTGCGTGGGGCTCGCGATGCTCCTCTCGGTCTTCCGCTCCCGGGAGAGCCTGGACACGGACGCCTTCGACCGGATGAAGGAGTGACACGGTGACGCCCCAACTTTGGCTCCTGCCCGCCCTGCCGTTTTTCGGCTTCCTTGTCAACGGGGCGCTGGCCCTGTTCGGATCCAGGACGGAGAACGGGCCGTCGCGCGGATTGTCCGGATTCCTGGGGGTGCTCTTCCCCCTGGTCTCCTTCATCCTGGTCGTGCTCGCCTGGCAGGGGCTGTTCCTCGTGCAGGACTCCGTCCTCAGGCTGAACCACGACCTGGGCCTCGGCCTGCGGATCCCCCAGGTGAAACCGTTCGGCCAGGTGCTCTGGCCGTGGATGCAGACCGGTGAACTCAACGTCGAATTCGGGTTCCGCTTCGACGAGCTCGCGGGGATCATGCTCCTGTTCGTCACCGGGATCGGGACCCTCATCCACCTCTATTCCGTCGGATATATGGCCCGCGACCGGGGGTTCGCGCGGTTCATGGCCTACATGAACCTGTTCCTGGCCAACATGGTGGTCCTGGTGCTGGGGAACGGCCCCCTGGTCACCTTCATGGGTTGGGAAGGCGTTGGGCTCTGCTCCTATCTGCTGATCGGGTTCTGGCACCACGACGCCGCGAACGGCGCTGCCGCCAAGAAAGCGTTCCTGGTCAACCGGGCCGGCGACTTGGGCTTCCTGCTCGGACTGTTCCTTCTCTGGCAGGTCCTGGGAACGGGCACGCCGCTGACCTACGAGGCGATCACGAACTGGTTCCGCGACCCCGCCCACGCCGTTCTCCTCGCCTCGGCACCCGTCGCGGCCTTGGTCACCGCATCCACCCTCCTCCTCCTGCTGGGGGCCACCGGCAAGAGCGCCCAGATCCCGCTCCTCACCTGGCTTCCCGACGCCATGGCCGGTCCCACCCCCGTTTCGGCGTTGATCCACGCCGCGACCATGGTCACCTCCGGCGTTTTCCTGCTGGCCCGGCTCTCCGACGTATTCGCCCACGCTCCCGCCACCCTGCAGGTGGTCGCTTGGATCGGAGCGGCCACCGCGGCTTGGGCCGCCGTGACGGGATTTGTCCAGACGGACATCAAGAAGATCCTCGCCTATTCCACCATCTCGCAGCTGGGCTTCATGTTCCTTGCCGCCGGCGTCGGAGCCTTCGACGCCGGAGTGTTCCACGTCTTCACCCACGCCTTCTTCAAGGGCGTGCTGTTCCTGGGGGCCGGATCCGTGATCCACGCGCTGTCCGGAGAACAGGACGTGCGTCGGATGGGCGGCCTGTGGAAGAAGCTCCCGCTGACCTTCGCGGCCATGTCCTGCGGATGGTACGCCATCGTCGGACTTCCCTTCGGCGCCGGATTCTGGTCCAAGGACCTGATCCTGGAGAATGTGCTCCTTCGCGGCGGCCCCGCCCTCTACCTGGTGGCGCTGGCCACGGCCGTGGTCACCGCGGTCTACATGACGCGGCTGATGATCCTGGTGTTCTGGTCCAAGCCCAGGTTCTCCCCGGATGCCGCTTCGCACATCCACGAATCTCCGCTGAGCATGCAGATCCCCATGTGGGTCCTGGGGTTCGGATCCCTGGTCGCCGGGTTCGCGTGGGCGGATCCGTTCCACCTCGACTGGTTTTCCCGGCACATGTCGGAAAGCGTCGGACCCGCCCAGGCCCTGCTCGGGGCCGGAGCGGGAGGGCCTTCCCCGATCCTGCTGGAATCGGTGGGGGTGGTCGCCTCCCTGCTCGGGATCCTTGTGGCCTTCGCGCTCCACCGGAAGGGGTGCTTCCGGGAAAATTCCACCGGCCCACTGTCCATGCCGGCCAGGGCCTGGACCCTCCTGTTCGACGGAGTCCAAAGCGTCGCGGGGATCTGGCCCGTGCGCATCGTTTCGTGGATCCTCGACAACATCCTGCAGCCTCTCCTGGTGGGCCTCGCCCGGGTGTTCGGCTGGTGCCTGGAGATGGCCGGCGGTGCCGTGCGGATGGCGCAGACCCCGCGCCTGCGATGGAACCTCGGTCTTTCCGTCCTGGGGCTCGTCGCGCTCCTCATCCTTCTGGCGAGGAACATCCCGTGAACCTGCACATGGTCCTGGTGGCCCCGCTGGCAGCCGCCTTCCTGACATTCTTCCTCTCCGGACGCGACGCCGCTTCCACCTTGCGCACCTCTCTGCTCCTGGCTCTGGCCGTCGCCGGGCTCACCTTCCCGGTGCTGTTCGCCGGCACGGTGGCCACATCGGTGCATACATGGTTCCAGATTCCCGTCCTGGGAACCGACATCCGCTGGGGGCTCGCTTCCGACGGTCTTTCCGGCTGGCTCCTGGCATTGACCTCGGTGCTGGTCCCCGCCGCCCTCCTGTGCTCGCCTCCGGTGGTGGGCGACAAGATCCGGGAATTCGCCGCGGCCGCGTTCCTTCTGCAAGCCACCCTGTACGGCGCGCTCCTGTCCGTGGACCTTCTCCAGTTCTTCGCCTTCTTCGAGGCCATGCTCCTTCCGGCCACCATCCTCATCGCGCTGTTCGGCGGTCGCGACCGGCGCCGGGCCGCTTCGCTGTTCCTGGTCTTCTCGTTGGCCGGCTCCGTGCCCCTCTTCGTCGCGATCTGGTACCTGTCCACGGTTCCGGTGATGTCGGGGCGCCACGTTTCCCTGGACCTGGTGTCCCTCCAAGCTCTCGTGGCCACCCTGCCTCCCCAGGTGCGGCTGCGGCTGTTCGCCGCGACGGCCCTCGCCTTCCTGGTGAAGATCCCGGCGGTGCCGGTCCACATCTGGCAGGCCGACGCGTATTCCGAGGGGCCGGCTCCCGGGTCCGCGCTGCTCACGGGCATCATGGCCAAGATCGGTCTGTACGGATTCCTGCGCATCGCCATCCCGCTCTTCCCCCAGGAGGCGAAGGCCGACGCGGGCGTGTTCGTGGCGCTGGGCTTGGCGACGGTTCTTGTCGGTGCCCTGCTCGCGCTCCGCCAGCGCGAGGCGAGGCGGGTGCTGGCCTTTTCGTCCCTTTCGCACCTGGGATTGGGGCTGGCCGCCATCTTCACCTTCCGCCCCGAGGCCATCTCCGGAGTCATCCTCCTGATGGTGGCACACGGCCTGTCCGCCGCGGCGCTCTTCTTCCTGGCGGGGATCGCGGAAACGTGGTCCGGCTCCCGCCACGTGGACGACTTCGGCGCCCTGGCCCGCCGGGCTCCGCTGTTCTCGGTGCTCTTCGCCGTCGCCGCGCTGGCTTCGGTGGGACTCCCGGGCACCGCTGGATTCGTCGCGGAGTTCCTGCTGCTGGTGGCCCTCTGGAAGGCGTTCGGACTCGTGGTGGCGGCCGTGGCCGGAACCACGGTGATCCTCTCGGCGGCCTACACCTTGCGGCTGGTGCAGAAACTCCTGTTCGGCACCTCGGCGGAAAGGAACCCGGTCCCGTTGGAATTGCCCGCCGCCGCCGCCTGGGCGGTGGCACCCATGCTGCTTGCCCTGGTGTATCTCGGATTCCAGCCCGGACCCGTCCTCAAGGCAGCCCGGACCGACCTTCTCACCCGTCTGCCCTCCGCGCAGGCCCTCATCGTGGAGGACGCCCCTCATGTTGCAGGTCGCTGATCTCCTGCCCTTCCTGGGCCCGATCCTCCTGCTTGTGCTGGGCGCGTTGGCCACCCTGGTGGCCGAGCCCCTTCTCTCCCGCGCGGACAAGCACCGCGTGCTTCCTTGGATCGGCATCGTTTCCACGGGCCTCGCCGCGGTGGCTCTCGCCTTCACGAAATCCGGGCATCTGTGGGGGATCCTCGCCATCGAACCGACCCGCGCCGGTCTGGTCCTGGTGCTCCTGGCCGTCTTGGCCCTGGGGCTCGCCGCCCTCCAGCGCAACCTGAGCTCGGACGACTTTCCCGGCGGCGAACCCTACGCCCTGATGCAGTTGGCCGCCGTGGGCATCCTGCTGATGGTGTTGGCTTCGCAGACCATCGCGCTTTTCCTGGGCATGGAGCTCGCGAGTCTTTCCATCTACCCGCTGGTCGGTTGCAGACGGGATCGGCCGGAATCCGCCGAGGCGGTGCTCAAGTACTTCGCCCAAGGTGCCGTTTTTTCCGCCATCTTCCTCTACGGCGCGGCTCTGTCCTACGGGGCCACGGGAAGCGTCTTCCTGGCCGCGAACGTGCTGCCCGGACGTGAAAGCGTCCTGTTGCTGGGCTTCCTGCTCATGGCGGTGGGGCTTTTGTTCAAGATCGGCGCGGCACCCTTCCATTTCTGGAGCCCGGATGCCTATGCCGGGGCACCATCCGGCGTCACCGCCTTCATGGCCGGAGCGGTCAAGATCGGTGCCGTGGCGGCACTGGGAAACCTGTGGATCGGGCATCTCGTGTCGCTGTCCGCGTTCCCGTCCTACCTGATCGGAGAGGCCGTCGGGGCACATTTCCCGCCCATTTCGCTGGGGCTCCAGGTCTTTTCGCGGATCCTGCAGACCATCTTCCAGGTGCGCCGGGGCCTCACCGTGGCGGGCTTCATCGGGTATTCCCTGTCCATTTTCGGGACCACGGCGATCCTGTCCATCGCCATCGGTTCGCTTTCCCTCCTGGGCCAGACCTCGGTGCGTCGGCTCATCGCCTATTCGGGGGTCGCCAACGCGGGCTTCCTGGTCATTGGGTTCCTGCTGCCGGGCATCTTCATCGCCAACATCCTCCTGACCCCTACCCTGTACTATCTGGCCGCCTACGCCTTGGCCGCCGCGGGCACCATGGCGGGCATCGCGGCGTTGACCGGTCCCCAGGACGGCGGCGACCACATCTCGTCCTTGACCGGGGCCGCCCGCAAGCGGCCCCTGATCGGCCTGTCCGTCACCGTGCTCCTGGCCTCCTTGGCGGGGCTTCCCCCGACAGCGGGGTTCGTGGCCAAGTTCCAAATCCTTTCCCAACTGTTCCTCAACGCGAGTCTGGACCCCGCGATCCTGCAGCGGATCCTGCCTCCGGCGCTCCAGCACCTTTCAGAGGGATGGCTTCTCGCCGTGCCCATCGGGGCCTTCGCGTTCGCGATCGTGGCCGCGGCTGGCTACTTCAAGCTCGCGGTGGCGCTCTGGACGGATCCAGTTCCCAACTCCAGGGAGCCCGAGCCCGTGCCGGTCCTCCTCGGCTGGGCCGTGCCGCTCGCGGCCCTCGCCGTGGTGGCGCTCGCGATCTTTCCCAGGGCGCTGTTCGGGGGCTGATCGCGCCTACAGCGCCTCGCGGCGGTCCGGGTAGATGGCCGTGGCGGTTCCGTCGGGCAGGATCTCCAGCGCGGCGAGCCGCGCTCCGTAGGCCTTCCCGATGCCGACGTCGATGCACAGCAGTCGACCGGAGGCTTTGGACAGGATATGCCCGGCGGACCGGGGCTCGATGAGGAACGTGGGCGTGTGCCCCACCACCATCCGGTCCAGCGACCAGTTTCCCAGCGTCTCGGAAAGTTCCGCGGCCAGGTCGCGCTCGGCCTTCCGGAGGGCGATGCGATACCAGTGCGGACCGTCTTCGGCCACCGCGGGGTTGCGCGGGTCCAGCTCGAAGTAGGGAACGCAGCGCGTCAGTTCCGATCGGATCCGGTCCTCCAGTTCCTCGGGATTCCAGATGGAATAGCGCGGGTGCACGCCTCCGTGCACGAACAGGGTCTTGCCCACGATGAACAGGGTCGGTCGGCGCAGAAGCCAGCGACCCACCATTCCGCTGGGGGCCATGGCCCGACGGAACTCGAGCCAGCCCAAGGGCTCCTCCTGCAGGCGTGAAACGTCCAGCATGGCGGCATTGCGCTGGTTGTCGCCGCTCCCGGGCGTCGGGAGCGTCGCCAGGTTCTCGCGCAATTCCCTCTGGTCGAATTCCGAGGCGGGGGCGAAGTCGCGGTATTCCTCCAGGGTGGTGTAGGAATGGATGTGGTGCATGGAGAGCGCTTCGTGGTTTCCCAAAAGGAATTCCAACCTGCCACCGGCGGCTTCGGCCTCGCGCATCAGCCGGCGGATCCAGAGGTAGATGCGTTTGGGGTAGCCGCCACGGCCCACGACGTCGCCGGTCATGACCAGGGTCGCATCGCCGCCGGTCCAGGCGCCTTTGCGATCCAAAAGGCCGGCGACGCGCAGGATCTGGACCCACCCGTCGAAATTGCCGTGCACGTCTCCGACCGCCACGAGACGGCTGGTGTGCGGGTGGCGGGAGGCGACCTTGGTTTCCATCGGTGTCCAGTCTCCCATAATCGCGCTCGGGAATGCAAATTCCGACCGTATGTCCATCGAACTCCACGAGCAGGAAGCCGTCCCCATCCTCCGCGAGGCTTTGGGCTACGTCGCCCGGTACCGGGGCGAGGTCTTCGTGATCAAGATCGAGAGCGGGCTTTTGGACGCACCCGTCTTCCCCGCCCTTTTGCGGGACATCGCTTCGCTGCACCGCATGGGGATCCGGGTGGTGGTGGTGCCGGGATCGCGTCGCCAGATCGATGCGGTCCTCAAGACCTGGGAAGTGGAAGCCCGGATGGTGGATGGCGTGCGGGTGACCACGGACGAGGCCTTGCCCTTCGTGACCTTGGCCGCCTTCGACGTGTGCAACCGGATCATGAGCCTGCTCGCGGAATCCGGGGTCAACGCCCTGATCGGGAATTGGGTGAAGGCCAGGGGTCTGGGCGTGTTGGACGGGGTGGACTTCCAACTCACGGGCAGCGTCCAGAGCTTGCGCACGGAGATCCTGCGGCACCTGATGGGCCAGGAATTCGTGCCCATCGTGCCCAACATCGGCTGGAATTCGGCGGGCCACCCGTACAACGTGAGCTCCACCCAGCTCGCCATGGAGCTGGCGGTGCAACTGGGCGCGTCCAAGCTCTTCTTCCTGTCCGACGAAAAGCCCCGGATCGGAGAGGGATTGGACCTCCCGCCCGAAGTCGGCGTGCGGGACGACGGCATGCTCTCCAGCCTCAACCTCGCACAGGTGGAACTGCTGCTCACCGCGAACGGAGATCGGGTCGGGCAACCGTACAGGGATTACCTGTCGCGCGCGTTGGAGGCTTGCCGAAAGGGTGTGCGGCGCACGCACATCGTGGATGGCATGGAGGACGGGGCCCTTTTGGGCGAGGTCTTCAGCCAGAACGGCCAAGGCACAATGGTCTTCGCCAACGAATACGACCACATCCGACGTGCGGAGGTCTCCGACGTGCGGGAAATCCTGCGCATCCAGGAGCCCTACGTGGTCCAGGGCCAACTGCTGCTCCGCACCGCGGAGCAGGTGGAGGCCAAGATCGGGGACTACGTGGTCTACGAGGTCGACGGATTCGTGCAGGGCAGTGCCGCCTTGCACCCCTTTTCGGACGGCTCGGCGGAGGTGGCCGCCGTGGCGGTTTCGGAACATCTGCGGCGGTGGGGCATCGGGAGGAAGGTTGTCCAGTTCCTGATCGAAAAGGCCCATCGCAGCGGATTCGACCGGGTTTTCCTGCTCACCACCCAGACCTCCGACTGGTTCGCGGACCTGGGATTCGTGCGCGGCGACGTGGGCGATTTGCCGCCCGAAAAAGTGGATGTCTACGACCACAAGCGCGGGAGCATGATCTTCGTGCGGGTGCTCCGGAGGTAGCTTTTCCCTCGCAAGTTCAGGAATTGCATGGTATTATGAACATTCAGACACTCGGTTCCTCAGGAGAACTCGCATGCGCATCCGCCTGACTTCCGGACTTCTCACACCTCTTGCCATGGCCGGTGCAGTGCTTTGCACCCTGCCTTCCAGCGCACGCGCCTGGGACGAGGAACGCATCCAAAGCCAGATCCAGCCCTATTTCGGCGTCTGGACCGGAATGTATCTGGTGAACCACCAGGATCTGGACAACCTCGTTTCCATCGACAACACGAGCTTGGGCAGCAGCTTCTTCTCCTCGGTGCTGCCCGCCATCGGTGGAAGCATGGGTGTCGCCTACGGGCGTTTTCACGTCGGGTTGAACGGCGGGTACCAACTGGTGGATGGGGGGCCGTTTCCCTATACCGTGACGGAATCCAACACGGCTGGAAACGTGACGTGGAAGCCGCTCATTTCGTCCTACAACTACCAGTACCAGGTCATCCCGGTGGATGTGAACGTCGACGTCGCACTGCTTCCCAACGAGACGCCGGTGAACCTCCTGGTGGGTGGGTCCGTGGGCATCGGTTTCGTGGGAATGGAACTTCCCATCTACCAGTTGGCCAGCATGCCGGACTCCACGCACATCAAGGTCACCAACTTCAACAACGACTGGAACTGGGACAATTATCTGCTCGCCACGGCCTATCTGGGCGCTCGGATCAACTTGGCCAAGCGCCTGAACCTGGAAGTCCAGTTGGGCTGGCGCTTCCTCAAATCCAGCGAAGTCTACATGGGCAACAACACCCGGTTGATCCAATCAAAATCCCAGATTTTCAACGACAGCACCGGCAAGGTCTCGGCTTCCGGCGACACTGCGCAGATCCCCATCGATCTTTCCGACGCCTACGTCCGCGCAGACATCCGCTGGACCTTCGCTTCCAAGGAGATGGACGACGAGGACCGCGCCTCCGATCGCGTGCGGCGCATGCACGACATCCTCGCCATGATGCCCAGCAGCGTCAAGTCCCCCCGGGACTGATCCCAGGTAGATAGCCCGCCAGCCCGGTTCCGCCTGCCGCAAAGGGGAATTGGGCTTTTTTGTATGTTGGTTTCCCTTTTTTCCGAGGAAGCTCCGACACCATGAACTACGCCGAAGCCGGGGTCAGCCTCGACCGCTCCGACAAGGTCAAGAACAACATCGCCTCCGCCGTGAAGAGCACCTTCGGTCCCCGTGTCATGGGTGGATTCGGCGGATTCGGCGGCTGCTTCGATGCCCGGAACCTGGGCGTGGAGCCCGTTCTGGTCTCCAGCTGCGACGGCGTGGGCACCAAGCTCAAGCTCGCCTTCCAATCGGGGATCCACACCACGGTAGGTCAGGACATCGTCAACCACTGCGTGGACGACATCCTGGTCCAAGGCGCCAAGCCATTGTTCTTCCTGGACTACATCGCCACCGGTCGCCTGCAGGACGGGGTGGTCGAGGGGGTCGTGGACGGCGTCGCCAAGGCATGCCGCGAGAACGGTGCGTCGCTCATCGGCGGCGAGACCGCGGAGATGCCGGGCTTCTATCCCGACGGCGAATACGATCTCGCCGGCTACATCGTGGGCGTGGTGGAGAAGGAAAACCTCCTGGACGGATCCCGGATCCGCGCCGGGAACGCCATCCTGGCCTTGGCGAGTTCGGGCCTGCACACCAACGGCTATTCGCTGGCTCGGAAGGTCTTCTTCGACAAGGCGGGGCTCGGGCTGGACGCCCGCCTCGACGGGCTCAACGGCACGTTGCGCGAGGCGTTGATGGCCCCTCACCGCTCCTATCTCAAGGCCTTGCATCCGTTGATCGAGGAGAAGGCGGTCAACGGCCTGGTGCATCTGACGGGCGGCGGTTTCCAGGGAAACATTCCCCGCGTCCTGCCCGCCGACACCGATGCCGTCATCGACCGCCGCACCTGGGAGGTGCCGGCCCTGTTCCGCCAGATCGCCGGGCTCGGCGAGATCGATCGCGACGAGATGGACAGGGCCTTCAACATGGGCCTGGGCATGCTGGTGATCGTCGACGCCGACCGCGTGGACGAACTCAGTTCCAGGCTCGTGGAATCCGGCGAGACCGTGCACTCCGTGGGTCGGATCGAGAAGGGCTCGCGTACCGTGCGACTCCTGGGCTGAGTCCCGTGAAGCTGTGGCTGTACAACACGCTGGGAAGACGCCTGCAGGAATTCCAGTCGCTCGAGCCCGGTCGGGTGGGGATGTACTGCTGCGGGCCCACCGTATACCACTACGCGCACATCGGGAACCTCAGGACGTACGTCGACGAAGACTTCCTTCGGCGAGCGCTGGAATACGCGGGGTACCATGTCAACCACGTGGTGAACATCACCGATGTCGGACACCTGACTTCCGACGCCGACGATGGCGACGACAAGATGGAGAAGGGCGCCGCCCGCGACGGACGGACGGTCTGGGAGATCGCCGAACACTACGCCCAGGCGTTCTTCCGCGATTGGGAACGACTGAACCTCCTGCAACCCACCCACTGGCCGCGCGCGACCAGGTACATCGCGCAGCAAATCGAGCTCGTGCGGGAGTTGGAGGAACGGGGGTTCACCTACCGCACCGGGGACGGCATCTACTTCGACACCGGAAAATTCCCAAGATACGGTGACTTCGCCGGAATCCAGATGGACCAACTGCTGGCCGGAGCGCGGGTGGACATCGGGGAAAAGCGCCAACCGACGGACTTCGCCCTCTGGAAATTCAGCCCCGCGGGCGCGCATCGGGCCATGGAGTGGGAGAGCCCCTGGGGAACGGGATTTCCCGGATGGCACGTGGAGTGCAGCGCCATGGCGATGGCCTTGATCGGACGCACGCTGGACATCCATTGCGGGGGGACCGACCACATCCGCGTCCACCACACCAACGAGATCGCCCAGAGCGAGTGCGCCCACGACGGCCAGATCCTCGCCCGCTTCTGGATCCACAACGAGTTCCTGAAGACGGAATCCGACGGCAAGATGAGCAAGTCCTCGGGCGAGTTCCTCACGCTCCAGCTCCTGGTGGACAGGGGCTTCCATCCGCTGGATTTCCGCTGGCTCTGCGCGACGGCGCACTACCGCAAGTTCCTGACCTTCTCCTGGACGAACATGGAGGCCTCCCGGGACGGCCATCGCGCGTTCCGGCGCCGCGCCGCGCCTCTCCTGGCCGCGTGGAACGCGGTCCGCGCCGGGGAGCTGGACGCTCCGCACGTCGATTCCCCCGCGGAGAGGGCGTGGCGCGACCGCTTCGAGGCGGCCCTGGGCCAGGACCTGAACGTTCCCAAGTCCCTGGGCGTGGCCCAGAGCCTGTCCCGCGACACCGCGCTCCCGGAATCCGCTCGCGGCAGGATCCTCTCCGACTGGGACCGGATCCTGGGATTGGAGCTTTCCGAGCCGATCCCGGATCCGCCTCCTCCGGATGCCGGCGTGGAACTGTCGGCCTGGGTCGGGATCAAGCTCGCCGAACGCGACGCGGCGCGGGCGCGGAAGGATTGGGAAGCCTCGGACAGGATCCGGGCGGAACTTTCGGAGCGCAAGGTGGTCGTCAAGGACACCGCGCACGGCGCCGTCTGGTCCGTCGCGGAGTGAGGCCGCGGGCGAGACGCCCCGCACCCGGCTCCCGCTATTCCTCGGTGAACTCCACCAGGCTCCTCGCTTCCAGGCTGAACCGTCCCTTCTCGTCCTTGACGATCCGGATTCCGCCGAGTCGCTTCTCCAGCCGGTCCGAAAGGATCCGGATCCTGCTTTCCAGGTTCGGGTTCAAGGGGTCCAGGCCCAGGTCCGGATCGCGTCGGAACTCGCGGTGCTCGAAGACGGTGCGTCCGGTGAGGGTGTGGGCCATCAGCACCTTCTGGAGGATCTTGGCGGGCACCCCGCGCAGCAGGTGTTCGCCGTTGCACGACATCGTGGCGTCCTGGCGGTGGAACACGAACGACAATTTATGCCTGAACTGCCCCAGGAGTTCCTCCTGCCGTTGGGCCGCCTTGTCGCCGGGCGAGTCCGCGCCCCCGGACATCGCCTCCTGTATCAGCTGCGCCAGTCCCTCCTCCACGGGACGGGAGGGCCGGTCCGACCATTGGAGGCGAAGGATGTAGCAGAGCGATCCGTAGACGGCTCCGCGCTTCAGAACCCTGCGCCGGCGGGCGGGACATTCGACGTCCTCCAGGACCTCCTGCACCGGATGGTCGGGGACTTCCCCGAGGGCGCCGGGATCCAATCCCTGGCGCCCCAACCAATCCCTGAAGGAGACGGTCCGGCTGATGGGCAGCCCTTCCAGGCTCCAGCCGTCATCCCTCCGGACCGGGTGCAACCCACGGGGGACGGCCTCCAGCACCTGCGGGATGCCGCGCACCTCGCACACGCACTCGACCTTCTCGAACGGCGCGGCGCCCAGGCGTTCGGGGGATTGTTCCAGCTGCAGTCCCAGCCAGATTTCGGCGTCGTAGCCGGGATAGCGGCCGGTGAAATCCCGGTCGTGCACCTGGAGCAGCCACCCTACGCTCCCCTGCTCCGACCTGGCGTGGTGGATCAGCCGGGTCAGGATGGAAGGAGCCACCACCTTGAGGGAGGTGTCGAGCACCTCCAGGATGGTGTGGTGCAGGTCGCGGGTCCTCACCAGTTGGAAAAGGATCCTTCCGGCCAGCACCAAGGTGCCGCGCGCGGACAGCGCCGTGCCTCGCTGGCGTTGGAAAATCCTGTCCCGCACGAACGGGACGAAGTCCATGTCGCGATGGAGGCAGAAGGCTTCCACCGAGTCGAGCACCCGCAATTGGTAGTCGAGAGGCGACAAGGACCTCTCCTCCCAGACATACTCGAAAAGCTCCGCTCCCGTCAGGGGCGCGCCGCAGGATTCCAGCGGGTGGCCCAGCCAGAATTCGCGCGCCAGATCCGGCCCCCCGGCCAGCAGCAAGGCGCTGTGCAGGGAGCGGAGCGACGCGTTCCAAACGAGGCTGGTGCCCGGTTCGAAGTTGAGGGATCGATCAGACACGTCGGTGAAAGTCTACTTCACCCGCGGTCGGGGCAAATCCCGATCCGATCAACTGTACAGGAAGGCCATCATCCTGTCCGGAGGCCCTTCGATGGGATCTCCGTCGCGGTCGAACCACATTTCCCCGGGCAGCAGTTCGGGATCCTCCGCGGGAGCGGTCCCCAGGAGCTCCTCTTCGGTGAAGTCGTTGGTGTGGAAGTCCTGGGGCAGCCGCTCCTTGCGGTCCTGGCGCATCAGGTGGTACCACCAGAGCGACTCCTGCCCGCGCATCGCGTGGAACTTGGGGAAGGACTTCGCGATTTCCTGTGCGTGCTCGGGGGCCTGGAGCTGCAGGATGATCCGTTTCATCGCCGTCTCGATGTCGACGCGCACGGTGCGTTCCGGCAGCGGTATGTGGATGAGCACCAGACCGTCCACGAAGTAGTCCTCGGCGTCGTGCCGGGCATCCATCTGCCGGTAGTGCTCGACGCACATCACGTAGGGAAGCGGCTCCCCGAGGTCGGGTTGGGGAACCTCTTCCGGTGGGAGTTCGTTCATGCCCGGAACGGCCTCTTCCAGGCCGCGAGGCAGTCCTCGACGGAAACCGACAGGACAGGGGCGCCTTGGCGGAAGATCTCCAGGCGCGGATCGGCCAGGATCTCGCCGACGGCGGCGAAGGAGCCGGGCTCCAGCAGGGCTTCGAAGGCCGGGGCGTCGGCCGGGCGAACGGTGACCACCAGCCTTCCCAGCGACTCGCTCCAGAGCAGGCGGCGGGAATCGGGAACCCCGCGCGCGGGAACCTTGGAGAGATCCGCCCGCAATCCCAACCTTCCCGCCATGGCCGTTTCCGCCAGCGCCACGCCCAGGCCGCCGTCGGAGCAGTCGTGGGCCGACCGGACCAAACCGGAGCGGGCGGCGCGGTGGAAGGAGGCATAGAGTCCGAAGGTCGCGTCGGCGTCGGCGAGGCGCGGCACCGAGTTTCCCACGAATCCGTGCACCGCGTACCACTCGGAGGCGCCGCATTCGTCCCTGGTGGTCCCCAGCACGTACACCAGATCGCCGGCCTCCTTGGCGTCCATGGTCAGGGATCGCGAGATGTCCGGCAAGGTGGCCAGGGCCGTGAACAGCAGGGTGGGAGGAACCGAGATGCGCTGGGCACCGGACCCGTAGTCGTTCTTCATGGAGTCCTTGCCCGACACCAGCGGAACGCCGTAGGCCAGGCAGACGCGCTTGAGCGCCCGGTTGGAGCGCACGAGCTGTGCTGCCTTCTGGGCGCCGTCGGGATTGGACGGACCCTCCACGGGGTCGGGCCAGCAGAAGTTGTCCAGACCCACGGCCGTGGCGGGGTCCGCCCCGACCGCCACCAGGTTCCGCATGGCTTCGTCCACCGAGGCCTCGGTCATGGCTTCGGCGTCGATGTCGGAATAGCGCGAGCAGATGCCGTGGGCCACCGCGAGGCCCTTGGCGGAACCTGGCACGGGACGCAGGACGGCGGCGTCGGACGGCCCGTCGTTGGCCGCTCCGGAGAACGGCTTGACCACGGAGCGACCTTGGACTTCGTGGTCGTACTGCCTCACCCAGGGTTCCTTGGAGCACACGTTCCACGCGCAGAGGATGGACAGCAGGTCGGACCTGGCATCGCCGGGAAGCGAGTCGGGCTCGGGATGGGAGGGTGGGGTCCAACGCGCGGGGATGACAAGTTCCGGCAGGCCCTCGTGGAGGAAATCCATGTCCAGGACGCCCACCACCGCTCCGGCGTAGCGGAGCACGAGCGTTCCCGAGGAGTCGAACTCCCCGAGGTCGGTGGATTCGA
>CAYXXL010000018.1:7555-17707 GCA_964469025.1 uncultured Fibrobacteria bacterium | reverse complement strand
GAAGATCCTTCGACGAAAGAGCGACCGTCAAGGTGGAGACATCCCGTTGGGCGGTGTCGAAACGCTCCACGCTTTCCGCGGCCAGTGCCAGGACCTGGTCGTGCCACTTCCGCAGCACATCCTTCGAAACCCCTTCGCCGGGCGTGAGGTGCGCCTCGGTGGGCGTCAAACAACCGATTTCGTCCCGAACCAGAAGTCCGAGTTCCTCCAGGAGCCGCGCCGATTCCACGGCTTCGGCCTCGCTCTGGACGGGCAGGCAGAAGCGGCCGAGTTCTCCGGCGTCGGCGGTATGCGCGATTCCTGCGAGGGCCCGGACGACGGCATGCCTCCAATGCAGGTAGAACGCCGCATCGTCCTGATCCAGCTCCCTGGGGACGACCGTGCGGAGGGCGTCCAGGCGAGCCCTGCAGCGCGCCGCCTCCTCCGGTTTCCGGCTCCGTCCCAGTCGGACCAATTCCTCGAAGAACGCGGCTTCGCGCGCCGTGAATTTGCACAGTCTGAGCACGGCCGCCAGGGCCCGTTGGGGCAGATGCAGACGGCCCTGGAGGATGTGGGCCAGTTGGCCGGGATCGATTTCCAGCCGGGTGGCCATGAACCGGTAGGAGAAACTTGGCTGTTCGATGCGCCGGAACTCGTAGTACCTGCGCAGGAATGCCCTGTAGTCCGAGAAGGCGTAGAGATCCGGGGCGGGATCTCCTACCACCTCAGCCATGGCACACCTATCTGCGTCTGCCGCTCCAGCTGGCTCCACTGGGTCGTCCGCGCGGTGTCGGAGAACCGGATCTCGTCGATGGCTCCAGCCAAACCAATTCCACCCTGGATCGATTGGCGCGAGGCAGTGGGGAAAGTGACGGTCTTGCGCGGGTAGGCCGCGGTGTCGATCACCAGTCCGATCCGGTTCGAAGGGGAATCGAAGGTCGCCACCAGATGCGTCCAAGTGGACAGTTTCAAGGCGCTGTCGCTCACGATGTCGTCCGAACTGTTCGAGCCGGACCAGACGCGGACGTGGTCGTCCGAGCTGCGCAGGGAGATTCCCCAATCGGCGGAATCCTGTCCGCCACTGAAGCCGGCGAGCACGACCGAAGCCGTCGGCGGGGCATCCATCCGCACCCATAGGGAAATCGTCCAGGAATTGGTTCCGCCCAAGGTGACGGAGTCCGTCGACCAGCTTCCCGATCCGGCCAGCACCCGTGCGTTTCCGACGACCCCCGTTCCCTTCGACGAGCCCGTCCAGCGCAGCGAGATCCCGGAAGAGGTTTCCGTCGCGGAATCGCAATGCCACGCTCCCAGGAAGTGGGCGGAGGAAGAAAAGACCTGGGGCATGTCCGCGGGGACGGGTGCGTGCCTTCCCCACAACACCCGCAGCAGGTGCTTGGCGGAACTTCCGTTGGCCGTGTCCAGCCGGACCCAGGCCAGGGCGTGGCCCCCCGACGAGTCCCAGGCGAGGCTGTACGGATAGGGAACACCCTGGCCGTCGTCGAAGCGCAGGCTCACGGGATCCGTCGATCGGACGTCGAGCACCGAGTCGAGCAGGACGGGTACCGGGAAGAGGGGCTCGTCGCCCTGCACGTTGGCACCCGTTGCGGAAAGGTCGATGAGCGCGGTGCGCGCCGATGGCCAGAGGGAATAGTCTTCCTGGCCCCAGAAAGCGGACAGCCATGTGCCCGTGGAGACGACCTCTCCTGGGTCTGCGTGGACGGAACCGTCCAGACTGGTGGAATCCGCCCGCAGGTGCAGACGGAGCTGTCCGGAGGGCAGAGGGCCGAAGAAGAACGATCCCGTGCTGTCCGTGACGGCCGTGAGGGTGGTGCCCCGCATCCAGATCTGCGCATGGGCGAATCCGGCCCCCACGCTGCCCGTCACCCACACTGGAGAGCGGAGGGTGTCCGTGTAGCGCACCCCGTCGGGGTAGCCACTGCGCATGGACCAGCCGGCCGGGCCCTGGGCCACGACACTCCAGCTCCCGGTGGGAACGGAAATGAACCATCTGCCCGCGCTGTCGGTTCGCGCCGAGTCCAGGACAAGTCCGCTGTCGGCCCAGGCCGACGATGGAACCACCCGTACGGCTGCGTCCGCCACGGGTCGTCCCTGCTGGTCGACGATCTGCCCGTTGAGGGCGTTGGGAACCTCCGAGGAGGTCCCTCCCGCGACTTGCTCGGGCTTGCCACACCCCAGCAGGGCCGTGGTCAGCGCCAATGCCGACCATGCCGTCGCACGCCTCATGGCGGCCCCTGCGTGGAAACGGCCCCGACCGGAAACAGTTGGATGTTCAACTGGAAGACGCGGTCGGGGTCGCGTGTTCCATGGGACAGGGTCTGCACCTTCTGCCTCAACTCGTGGGCGAGTTCGCGCAGCGTTTCGAGTCCGTTGATATCGAGAGAGGCAGTGATCGCGGAAATGTCCCGCTCGGAGGCGGGAACGGTCTCCAATGCCGCCCGAGCCAAATCGATCGCCTGTCGGTGGAACCTCCGCACGACGAACGCGGGTACGTCCGGACCGGTGGTGAGGTGGGACTCGGAAAGGTGGAGCCTGCCGTCCTCGTTGCGCTCGGCCAGACCAAGCTCCAGGAGCAGCTCCACCGACTGTCGCGCTTCGTCCGGCGACACCGGAGGAATGCAAAGGGTGCCCAAGCCCGCACCGTCTCCTTTCACCCCGCCCAATCCCACCAGGGAGCGGATGACGGAGTGGCGCCAATGCTCGTAGAATTCCGCCTGCCCGCCCTCCACGGGACGCGCGGCCACCCCGCGCAACGCGGAGAGTCTTTCCCTGCTTCGCGTCTTCTCTTCGGGCGACTTGGCCCGATCGCAGCGGAGAAGCTCCTCGAAATAGGCGGCGGCGCGACGATCCATCTGGAAAATGTCGGCGATGACAGGCACGTAGCGGAAAGGTAGCGGCGCGCGCCCGTGGACGATGCGGTGCAACTGGGCGGGATCCATACCCAAACGGACGGCCAAGGCGCGGGAGGTGAAGTCCTCCTCGGCGTTGCGGCGTCGCTCCAGTTCAGCCTGGAAGTAGGCTCGCCAATCCTCGTGGGAATAGATCCGATGCATGTCCCTCCAAGGTTACCTCCTGGGCCCGATGCCGACCCCTCGTCGAGACGTAGCGTCGTTGAAGGACGGTCAACGTCACCAGCCGGTTCATGCGGCCACGGAAAGCGCCCTTTCCACTGCATCCAGCACGGAGGGGTCGTCCGGCTTCGTCTGCGGTGAAAATCGAGCGGAAACATTCCCGTCCCGCCCGATCAGGAACTTCTCGAAGTTCCACGAAACGGGACCCGGGCCCACCGGGGCGCTGGGGTGCTCGGTGAGCCAGGAATAGAGAGGAGAAATGCCTTCGCCAAGAACCACGCTCTTGGAAAACAAGGGGAAGGTGACCCCGTAGTTCAGGCTGCAAAAGGACTGGATTTCCGAATCGGTTCCCGGTTCTTGACCCTTGAATTCGTTGGCGGGGAATCCCAGGACAACCAGGCCATTGGCGGCATTGGCCTCCCACAGCTTCTGCAATGCCGTGTACTGGGGCGTGAGACCGCATTTGCTCGCCACGTTCACGATGAGGACCACCTTGCCCCTCCATCGGGAGAGGTCCACATCCTTCCCGTCCAAGGCCGTGGCCGTGAAATCCAGGGCATTCTTGGGGGGTGTCGAGTTCGCCGTGATCGCCATGGTGCCTCCGTTGGTGTGGGAGGGATTGAACTACAAACCCGACGGCCCGGGCGGCGGCGCAGGGGCTCCCGGAAGTAGAATTGGTGGCGGAATGGAAACTTCGGCCGAATCTCGCAAGCGTCTGGAAGCGCTCCACCTCGACCTGGTGAGGCGGATCCTCGCGTCGAGGATCCCCGGAGCGAAAACATGGGTGTTCGGCTCGCGCTCGAGACGCCGCGGAGTCGGATCCTCCTCCGACCTGGATCTGGCCGTCGATGCGGGTCGGAAATTGACGCTTGCCGTCCTTGCCGAACTGCGCGAAGACTTCGTGGAGTCCGATCTCCCCTTTTCCGTGGACGTGGTGGATCTCCACTCCATGGATCCGGTGTTCCGGAACCTGGTCGAACCGGATTTCCGACCCTTGGAGGACGCGGCATGAAGCTCGAGTGGACGGCATTCCGACAGTCCATCGACGCCCTGGATTCGGCCGTGTTCGAACTCGAGCGCATCGATGCCGATCCCGCCTCCACCGTCGCTTTGCGCACCGTGGTGCGCGCGGGCGTGATCCAGAACTTCGAGGTGGTCTACGAACAGGCATGGAAGGCCATGCGCCGAAGATTGGCGCAGGACGAAGGCGCCGGGACCGTCGACCCCCTCTCGCGGCGGGAACTCTTCCGCCTCGCGCACCGAAAGGGCCTGGTGGAGGCCGCCGAACCCTGGCTCGTCTGGCACGAGGCCCGGAATCTGACAAGCCATACCTATTCCGGGGACACCGCGATCTCCGTCGCCGCGCAGGCTCCTGCACTGGCCCGCGGAGCCAGGTGGCTGCTCGATCGCCTTGCCGGCGAACCTTCGGTCGGGTAGCTAGACTTCCTCCTCGTTTCCGATGCGCCGTGCGAGATCCGCCCGGCACCACCGATCGCGACGAGGAACCCATGGCCGAGAAGACTCCCGAAAAGTTCGTGTTCTACATGAACCGATTGAGCAAGGAGTACACGCCCCAGAAGGCGGTGCTCAAGGACATCTACCTGTCGTTCTACTACGGGGCCAAGATCGGGATCATCGGGTCCAACGGGTCGGGCAAGTCCACCCTGCTGCGCATCATGGCGGGCATCGACAAGGACTTCTCCGGAGAGGCGTGGATCGAGCCGGGGCGCACCGCGGGATACCTGCCCCAGGAGCCCCAGTTGGAGGCGGGTCTCACCGTGAAGGAGAATGTCTTGAAGGCGGTGGCCAAGAGCCAGGCCATCATGGACCGCTACAACGAGATCTCCATGGCGTTCGCGGAACCCATGGACGACGACAAGATGGACAAGCTCCTGGAGGAGCAGGCCAGGCTGCAGGACGTCATCGACGCCCAGGACCTTTGGAGCCTGGACCGCGATGTGGAGATCGCCATGGACGCCTTGCGGTGTCCGCCCGGCGACTGGCCCGTCACCAACCTGTCCGGCGGCGAGAGACGCCGCGTGGCGCTGTGCCGCCTGTTGCTGGAGCAACCCGACCTGCTGCTCTTGGACGAGCCCACCAACCACCTGGACGCGGAATCCGTCGCGTGGTTGGAACGGCACCTCAAGGAGTACAAGGGGTCGGTGATCCTGGTGACCCACGACCGGTACTTCCTGGACAACGTGACGGGTTGGATCCTGGAACTGGACCACGGCAAGGGCATTCCCTGGAAGGGGAACTACGCCCAATGGCTGGACCAGAAACTGGACAAGATGAAGAACGAGGAGAAGGGCGAGACCGACCGCCAGAAGCGGCTCGCCCGCGAGCAGGAGTGGGTGAAGGCCAGTCCCAAGGCGCGGCAGGCCAAGTCCAAGGCGCGTCTGAAAGCCTACGACGAACTCCTGGCCCAGGAGAAGAAGGACACCATGAAATCCGCGCAGATCCAGATCGCGAACGGGAAGCGACTGGGCGACGTGGTGATCGAGGCGCAGGGCATCGCCAAGGCCTACGGGGAAAAGGTCCTCTACGAGAACCTCTCCTTCCAGCTCCCTCGGTCGGGGATCGTGGGCGTCATCGGGCCCAACGGCGCGGGCAAGACCACTCTGTTCCGCATGATCCTGGGGCAGGAGACCCCGGATGCCGGATCGTTCAAGCTCGGCGAGACCGTGGAGATCATCTCCATGGAGCAGGGGCGGGAATCGCTGGACGACACCAAGACCGTCTTCGAGGCCATCACGGGCGGGAGCGAAGAGGTCAAGGTGGGGGAGCGGAAAATGAACGCCCGCGCCTACTGCGGACTCTTCAACTTCATGGGCCCCGACCAGCAAAAGCTCCTTTCCCAGCTTTCCGGAGGCATGCGGAACCGGGTTCTGATGGCGAAGAACCTCCAGCAGGCGGGGAACCTGCTCCTGTTGGACGAGCCCACCAACGACCTGGACATCGAGACGCTCCAGGCCCTGGAGCAGGCGGTCCTGGGATTCGCCGGATGCGCGGTGGTGATTTCCCACGACCGCTGGTTCCTGGACCGCATCGCCACGCACATCCTGGCCTTCGAGAACGAATCCAACGTCGTGTGGTTCGAGGGCAACTGGACCGACTACGAGGCCGACTACCGCAAGCGCGCCGGAATCGACGCCGACAATCCGAAGCCCATCAAGTACAAGACGCTGAAACGGTGAAATCCGGCTGCGCGCTGCCGCTGTTCAGATCTCCACGGATCCGTCCCGCGCGGACCCGGGAAAGAGCTTCTCCACTGCGGCCCGATCCAGTTGGAAGTGCCTTCCCAGCACGGAGCCCAGGACGGAGCGGTATTCGTTGAGGACCGGGAAGTCGCGATTCTGGAACAGCTCCGCCTCCGCCACGCGTCGTTGCCGTCCACGGACCCGCCCGCCCCGGATGGAACCTCCGAGGAACCACTGCACCGATCCGTGGCCGTGGTCCGTGCCCCTGTTTCCGTTTTCCCGGAACGTCCTGCCGAATTCCGTCAGGACCACCACCAGCGTGGAGGGCCATGCCTCGCCCAGCTCGTCGCGCAGCGCGGAAAGTCCCCTGCCCAGATTGCCGAGCAGGTTCGCGAGTTGGCCTTTGGCGGCGCCCTGGTTCACGTGCGTGTCCCAGCCGCCCACGTCCACGAAGCCCACCCGGAAGCGCCTGCGCAGGAGATTGCCCATCCGCCGGGCCTCCTGCTCGAATCCGGCCCCGCTGACCGCCTGGCGGCTGGCCGCCTGCATTTCGTCCACGAACATCTTCGCGATGTCGTCCCTGGTCTGGAGTCCCGACCTCACCGTGTTCTCCAAGGGGTCCCCCCGGTAGAGCCGGTCCAGCAGTTCGCTTTGGCGCGGGTCGAACGGGTCCTTGGGCACCTCGCGCAACGGCAGATTCGGGATGTCCGCCTCGCCCGTGCAGATGGTGGGGAGATTGGCGGTGAAGGAAATGCCGGAGGTGGGATCGAGGTGTCCGACCAGTCGCGAGAGCCATCCGTCCATGCCGCCCAACACCGTGTCGGGTCCAGCGCCTTCCTCGATGCGTTCCTGGGTCTCGAAGTGGCTGCGGGAGAGGTCGTCGGTGCCAGCGAAGGGCACGAAGGCGAGCTCGCATTTCCGCCAAAGCGGCATCATGCTGTCCCGGAGCGCCGGGTGGAGGGACCAGGAATCGTCGAGCCGTTCCGATGCCTCGGGATTCGCCGGATCCGGCCGAGGGATGGCGGTGTTGGGTCGCAGCCGGTAGTAGTCGTCGCTGGACCACGGAACCAGGACGTTCGCTCCATCGCAACCGCCGCGCTGGAACACGACCAGGAGTCGCGGGGCGTCGGGGGTCTTGGGGTCGAGGGGAACGGCGGCCCGAAGCGACCGCGGCAACAGGAGGGTTCCCCCGCCCGCCGCCAGAAGCTTGAGGAAGGATCTTCGACGTGGATCCAGGTTCGAGGGATCAATCACGCATGGCCTCCGGGGAGGAAATCCAGAGCAAGTTCCACTCCTGGGGGCTGGTCGCCTGGTCCAGGACCGAACGGGTGTTCACGCTCAGCGAGGGCTTGCGCCACTTCCAGAAAAACGGCCGTTGGAACAGGGGAAAGCCACCGCCGGAAGGCATCCCCGGCTCGACCTCGAACAGTCCCCCGGGACCGGAGCCGATGGCGCGCGCCACTTCGAAGCGCTTGACCATCTGGCCTTCGCTCGACCATCCCTGTTCGTCCAGCGGGTAGCCGTCCGGAGTGAGCCGACCGTAGAGAGGTTCGCCGAGCTGGTTCAGCCAGTTCGCCACGGGCTTGAGGTTCGAGAGGGACCTGCCTTCGTAGGCCTGGCGCAGGGCGCCCACCACGAACCGGTGCGGATCCTTCAGCGCCCCCGGTGCGTGGCTTTCCGGAGAGAGGAAGAAGGTCCGCAGGACCGCCGAGATGTCGCCATCCGTCCTTCGGAAGGTGGTCGCCATGCGGTCCACCAACACGGCGGACGGAGGCTCGCCCAGGAAGTACTCCGCCAGCCGTCGACTCAGGTGCCGCGCGGTGGCGGGGTGGCGACAGAGGATGTCCACGGCGGACTCCACTTCCTCGAATCCCCCTCCGTGGAGATGGTTGCCCAGAAGGACCACCGAGCCGGTGTCGTGGCGGCGGGGATTGAACTCGAAACCGCCGTCGCGGATGGTCCCGGGCGGCGGCGGGCGATCCGCATTGGGGCCGCGCCGCCAGTTCACGCCGACTCCGGTGAGCACCTTGGCCAGCGATTGGACATCCTGCTGGGAATACCCGCCGTCCACCCCCAGGGTGTGGAGTTCCAACAGCTCGCGGGCGTAGTTCTCGTTGATGCGTCCTGCGGCGTTCTGCGCGTTGTCCAGGTAGGTCAACATCGCGGGGTGCGTGAGGGTGGCCATCACGAGATCCTTGAACTTGCCCAGGGCGTGCGGTCGAAGGGCCCGTTCCTCGTAGTCGGCGAGGAGAATCTGTTCCTCGTCCTTTCCGGAGAAGACCGAGAAGTGGTTGCCCCAGAACCACACCATGCGTTCCCGAAGACCGTCCGGCGAATAGAGCTCGCACAGCAGGTGGCTGCGCACGGTTTCGGCGAAGATCCCGCTTTTCCAGTCTCCCAATGCCCGATGCGCGCGGGCTTTGGCGGAATCGTCGACGGCGGAATCGACGAGCTTGGACAGGCTGTCGCGGTGTCGCATCAGGACCAAAGGGGGTTCGGATCGGATCTCAAGGGAATCGATCTGCGCTTGCACGTCCTCTGGAAGCGCGTGCTCCGGGCCGAGTTGCCGGTCCAGGAATTTCTCTTCTCCCAAGCCATCCAACTCCGCCGCCGAAGCCCCGTTCGCACCCATGCCGATGCGGTCGAGCCAAACCAGGTCCACGGCGGGCTTCGCCGAGAAGGACGCGGAAGCTCCCGCGAGTCCCATGGACAAACAGCATTGGAAAGCGGAATTCGACATCGAACCCGTCGTTGCCTCAAATTCCGTTCCACGCCGACGAAGAAGCCGCGTTTCCTTGGAAGGCCGGTAAAATCGCGGGAGGATCGGGTTGGAGCGGAACCCCTTGTTCCGATTGTGCGGAGCTTGGGCCGACTTCATTCGACCCTGGAATCCGCTATTTCCGACGCTCCATCTCCGCGGAGGAGGAGGTGGCCCTGGCCGAAGGGTGGAAGGCGCGCAACCGATGACCATCCGGGTCCGTGGCCACGAAGGTGAACCCGAAGTCCAGGTGGGTTGGTTCCTGGATCACCTGGGCCCCCATCGCGTTCCAGGCGTCGCGCAGGGCCAGGACCTCGGCATCGCTGGACACGGGGAACCCGATCTCCGCACCGCCGCCAGTGAAGGGCGCGTCGGGTTGGACGTCGGTGCGCGCCCACAATCCCAGGCGCATTCCATCCCGCAACGGAAACATGGCGAAGCTCGGGGAGGATTCCACCGGGGGACGTCCGAGGAGCTTCTGGTAGAAGGCGGCGCTGTTGGCGGGTGAATCGACATAGAGGAGGATGAAATTGGGATCCGGCATGGTCCTTGGTCCTTTCGAAGGGTTTGGAGCCGCACGGCGCCACAGGCGATGGCGCAGAAAGAAGATGCGGCCTTGCTGCTGCCAATCCATGTCAGCAGTATGGAGTTGGCTCAGCTCTTCAGCGAGGACTTCCAACGGCCGAGCAGGGCGGTCCGGGAACCCGGATAGCGGCTTTCCAACGGGGTCCAGGACTCGATCCGGTCCAGACGGAAATGGCGGAAGTCCTGTCGCGCCTCGCACCACGCCGCCAGGATACGCGCGGAATCGAAGAACGCGAGCGCCACGGGCCAGACCACGCGGTCCGTGAGTTCCCCCTTCGCGTCGCGGTAGGCGAGCCGCACCCTGCGCCGCTCGCGGATGCACGCGCGGGCCACGGAAAGATCCGGGACCGAGGTCGGGATCCCGGGGGACGGCCCCACCAGCAGCGCCGAATGTTCCAGGATGTCGCGGGCCTGGGGCGGAAGCACGGCCTCGATCTTGGCGAGCGCCTCCCGGGCGGCGGCGCCCAGGGTCGGATCGGTGCGCATCGCGACCCATCGGGATCCCAGCACGATGGCTTCGATTTCGTCTTCGGAGAACATC
>CAYXXL010000018.1:0-7545 GCA_964469025.1 uncultured Fibrobacteria bacterium | reverse complement strand
ATCAAAGGGGGAAGCAGGAAGCCGGGCCGCATCCGGTACCCGATACCCGCCTCGCCGGCGATGTCCGCGCCCTGCTCCTGGAGGCTCGCGATGTCGCGGTACAGGGTCCGCAGGCTGATGCCGAGCTCGTTCGCCAGTGTGGTCCCCGTCACCGTGGTCCGGTGGCGGCGCAGGATCTGGAGAAGCTGGAGGAGCCGGGTGGCGCGCTGCATCTTGGACGGCTCACCGACCGTTCGAACATGGACCGGAGGCCGGCGGCTCCCGGCTGGGACGGCCATCGTCGCAACCGCCTTCCAGGGGCCGGAAGGAGAATTGCAGGCCTCGGGCGTAGCCCTCCGCTTTCGAGCTGGCGTGTCGGGTGTCGTCCAGGAACCGGTACTGGTAGCGCAGATGGGGATAGCGGTGCTGGCGAAGGCTGTCCGCGAAGCCCTGGATCTTTTCCAGGAAACGCGGATCGCCGGGGAATTCGTGTTCCGCCGCTGTGAGGTAGAGGGAACCTGGAAGACCCCGGCCGCTCTTGTGGAACGCAGTCTCCGAATCGACGAGATCCGGCGTGATGGCGGGACTCACCGCGATGTAGGCCTGGAACAGTCCCGGCCTGGAAAACATCGCGTACAGCGTGAACAGACCCCCCAGCGAACTGCCTTGCAGCACCCGAAACCCCGTGTCCACGCGCCACCGCGACTGGACCGTGGGAATGATCTCGTGTTCGAGCACCCGCAGGAAGCCTTCCGCGCCGTCCGGAACGCGGCCGCGTGGAGCGGCGTTTCCCGTCGGGACGTAGTCTCGGGCCCGCAGGCTGCCGTAGTCGGGATTCGTTCCGGAGTAGGTCAAACCGACCAGGATGCAGTCGGGGATGGTCTGGTCGAACAGCCCGTTGCCGTAGATGGACACGAGGAGGGGAAGATCCCAGGTCCCGTCGGTGAAGTACACGACCGGATATCGTCGCGCCGGATTCGCGGCGTAGGTCCATGGAAGGTGGACCGCGAGCTGGTAGTCCCGTCCGTTCAGGACGGACCGGAAATCCACGAGCTGGGAATTCCCGATCATGTACGGAAGCGGGATCGCCAGGGTGTCGGAGGCGGAGGAGGCTTGGACGGAAATTGCACCGGCGGCGCAGAGAAGCGTTGCCGCACGGGCGATCCGTCGAGCTTGGACCTGGTTCGGGGATCCGAGCGATTGGAAGATCATGGAGCGTGGATCAGTGTTCTTCCAGGTGGTCGATCACGTCGTTGAAATGGTCCACCGATTCGTGGTGGGCCTTCGCGGCGTCCCGGGCCGCGTGGGCCTGGTCTTCCAGCGAATGGGCCAGATTTTCGCGCTGGTTCGCGAAGTCGTTGTCGCGCTGCGCGAACAGGCGGAGGTCGTCGGCGAGCCTCTGCAGCTCCCTGCGACCGTGGCGACCTTCGTCGAATTGCGAGGCGGATGCGGAGTAGTCGTTGGCCCGGTCGTTCATCCACTGCGCGTGACGGCGGGCGTCGGCTGCTTGGCGGTGCAAGGTCCTCGCCGTTTCATCGTCCCATCGCGCCACGTTCTCCAGCTCGTGGGCCCGGGCGTCCTGGATCCGGACATCCTCCTGGATGCGGTGGATGGCGTCCTCCCGGTCGGCAAAAGCTTTGGTGAAGGCAAGGCCCAGGAGGATGAATGTCGCGGTGGAAAGGGTTTTCTGCATTGTGGGTGGTTCCATGGTTGGAGGAGGGAGGTGACGGCCAATGACCGTATGGAAGATGTTCGTCAATCTTCGTGCCGAAGCGTCGGGCTCTTCTCAGCGACCGCGGGTGTTCGCAAAAAGCGGGAGGATTCCTTCCGGTCGCGCCAACTTCCCCCGGCTTGAGCCATGGCGCAAGCCGGGGCCGGTGAAGTCTGGCGGTTGGCATGGGCCTTGTAGTAAGATCGCGTCCAGAGCCCGACGTTCCTCGACGGGACAACCAACAGGAGAAACGAACATGAACACCAAGATCCTTTCCACCGCCCTTTCCCTCTCCGCCTTCCTGGCCGTCGGGTCCTACGCCCAGGACAGCGCGGCCTTGAAGACCGACCATCAGGAGCTCAAGGCCGACCGCCAGGAAGTCAAAGGCGACAAGGACAAGCTGAAGGCCGACCGCGAAGCCCGCCACGACGAGATCAAGGGCGACGACCAGGCCATCAAGGGCGACAAGGAGAAGCTCCAGGAAGACCGCAAGGCGCACGACACCTCGGCGGTGAAATCCGATCGCGCGGCGATCCATCAGGAGAAGGTGAAGCGCCACGAGGACCGCAAGTCCGGCGACAGCACGGTCCACAAGGACAAGAAGCAGCTGCACAAGGACAAGAAGGCCATCCACCAGGAGAAGAAGGAAATCCAGGCCGACAAGAAGTAGCCGAAGGGAATCCTCGACGACCTTCGGTGGGGAAAGGGTGCGGATGGCCTGCCGCCCGGGCCTGCGCATCCATCCGCGACGGAGCTACTTTGGAGCCTGCTTCGACCGCCGTTCGATCCGCTTCCGAGCGGCTCGGCGGGTCGGGCGGGTCGGCTCGCGTAGCTCAGTTGGATAGAGCGACGGTTTCCTAAACCGTAGGTCACAGGTTCAATCCCTGTCGCGGGTATTGAGGAAAGGCTCTGGTGCGGGGGATTCGTGTCTCCCACCACCACGCTTGAACATCCCTGCGATGCTTGCTACCATCTTCCGCATGCCGCACCTGCGGAAGATTGTCCGGGCCTTGGCCCGACGACGATCCGTCTGATCCCCAGACGATCCTCGTCCGCCACGCCCGGTCGCCTCGTCGGAACCATCGCCATCCTCGCCAGGAATGGCGTGCGGATTCGATCCCGCTTTTCCGGGCAGTGCGCGGACATCCCCAAACCATCGGGACGCGTCCCGAGAGAGGAGTCCAGCATGAGCACGAACAATTCCGCTTGGGCCGAGCGTGGGCGGCATTCCTGGATGGGCGGGACTTCGCGCCCGGACCTGTGTCTGGTGCGCGGGGACGGGTGCCGTGTCTGGGACGCCGATGGCCGGGAGTACCTGGACTTCGTGGGAGGATGGGCCGTGTGCGCCCTTGGCCACGCGCCAAAAGCTGTCACGACCGCACTCGCCGGGCAGGCCTCCCGGCTCCTGCACTGCTCGCCGGGATTCTGGAACCCGACCGCCGTGGAACTGGCGGAAGCGTTGGGGAAGGCCACCGGCTACGAGCGCGCCTTTCTGGGGTGCACCGGCGCGGAAGCCAACGAATGCGCCATCAAGCTCGCGCGGAAAAAAGGCGCCGCCCGCGGAGCATTCCGCGTGGTTTGCACCACCGATGGTTTCCATGGGCGAACGTTGGCCACCATGGCCGCCACGGGCAAGCCCCATTGGAAAATCCTGTTTGGGCCGCCGGCCCCGGGATTCGTACACATCCCCTTCAACGACGCGGACGCGCTCCGGGAAGCAGTGGACGCGGACACGTGCGCCGTTCTCTTCGAACCGATGCAGGGCGAAGGTGGAGTGATGGCGGCCACCTCCGAGTTCGCGGGCGCCGCGCGCGAGGCCTGCGACCGGGTCGGGGCGCTGCTGGTTCTGGACGAAGTCCAGACGGGAATGGGGCGCTGCGGCGAAATGCTCTTCCACCGGACGGTGGGGATCCGGGCGGACGTGGTCACGCTGGCCAAGGGGCTGGGGGCGGGATTTCCCGTCTCGGCCTGTCTGACGGATTCCGTCCACGACCTTTTCGAGCCGGGCGACCAGGGCGGGACCCACACCTACCACCCCTTGGGTGCGGCTGTGGGCCTCGCGGTGCTGGGCGAACTGGAGACGCCGAACTTCCTATCGGCGGTTCTTCGCGCGGGATCGGTCCTGGATTCCACCCTGGTCGCGTTGTCGGAGCGCCACGGTCTGTCGCGGATCCGCGGCGCGGGACTGTTGCGGGCCTTCGATCTGCCCGAGCCCCGGGCGGTGGAATTGGTTGCCGCCGCCCGCGAGGAAGGATTGCTCCTCAACGCCCCGAGGGCCTCTACCATCCGGCTGATGCCCCCTCTGACCGTGACCGATCGGGATCTGGAGGACTTCCGAGCCCGGCTGGAACGCTCCTTGGAACGGCTCCGCGTATTTTCGTAGACGTCGAATCGAATCGCGGCCATCACATTGAGGAGGCTCCCATGATCGAGCTTGCCCCAAAAAACATCCTGGAAACTCCGGCCGAACCTGCGGATACCGGCACCACCGAGCCTGGCGTGCGCGAAATCGTCCTGATCGTTCCCGAAAACGGGCTCCTCCTGGAGGCGACAGGCCTTGCCGATGTCTTTTCCCGGGCCAACCGGTGCCTTCCGGAAAAGTCCAGGCTTCCGCGTTACGCCTGTCGCGTGGTTTCCACCAACGCCAGCCTGCTGGTCCGAGGGAGTTCCGGCGTTCGGGTGATGGCCGATCTTTGCCTCTCGGATCTGGATCCAACCCGTGCCTACGACACCGTGGTGGTCACGGGTGCCGGAGGTGGGCCACAGCCTCGGAGCTTGCCCGCCGTCGCCGACTGGCTGCGACTGGCGGCGAGCCATGCCAGGCGGGTGGCCTCCGTGTGCGCGGGAGCGTTCCTCCTGGCCGAGGCGGGGCTTCTGAGCGGGCGGAAAGCCACCACCCATTGGCAGTGCGCCGAAGAATTGGCAACTCTCCACCCCGACGTCCGGGTGGAACCCAACCCGATCTACCTCGGAGACGGTCATGTGTTCACCTCGGCGGGAGCCTCCGCTGGACTCGACCTGGCTTTGGCGTTCGTGGAAGCGGACCTGGGCGCCGACATCGCACGTTCCGTCGCCCGCCAACTGGTGATCTTCTTTCACCGACCTGGGGGACAATCCCAGTTCAGCGCGGCTCTGGAACGCGAAGCCCGCTCCCCCGGTCCGGTCCGCGACCTCCAGTCGTGGATCCTGGAAAACCTGCACCAGGACCTGCGCGTGGAACGGCTGGCAGAGCGGGTGGCCATGAGCCCGAGGAATTTCGCACGCGTCTTCGCGCAGGAAGTCGGCGTGCCACCGGCGCGCTACGTGGAAGAGCTTCGCGTGGACGCCGCGAAGCGACGGTTGGAGTCCGACATGGAGATCCTGGACCAGATAGGAGCGGAGTGCGGATTCGGGACCGCTCTCAACTTGCGACGGGTATTCCAGCGCCACATGGGTGTTGGCCCCCGTGAATACCGGGAGCGGTTTGGCAGGATTTGATCTCTGGTTGTCCTTGCGGACACGAGCGGCCTGGCGTCATCTTCCAACTGAAGGAGGAACGCGACATGCTCAAGATCGGCATCAACGGATTCGGACGCATCGGGCGCAACGCGCTGCGTGCGGCCTTGGGGAATCCCGGCATCGAGATCGCGGCGGTCAACGACCTGACCGACGCCCCGACGCTCGCGTATTTGCTCCGGCACGATTCCATCCTCGGGAAGATCCGCGCCGAGATCGGAGTGGATGGCGACAGCCTGACCGTGGACGGAAAACGGGTGCGGGTCTTCGCCGAGCGCGACCCCGGCGCGATCCCCTGGCGGAGCGAAGGCATCGACCTCGTGATCGAATCGACGGGACGCTTCACGGAGAAGGCGCAAGCGGAGGTTCACGTCTCCAAGGGCGGAGCCAAGCGGGTGCTCATCTCGGCGCCCGCCAAAGGCGACGACCTCACCATGGTGATGGGCGTGAACCATCGGCTCTACGATCCGGCCAAGCACCGGGTGGTCTCCAACGGCTCCTGCACGACCAATGCCCTGGCTCCCCTGGCCAAGGTGCTCCACGAACACTTCGGGATCCAGCACGGGCAGATGATGACGACCCACGCCTACACCAACAGCCAGGCCCTCCACGACCAGCCCAGCAAGGAGCTGCGGGCGGGGCGGGGGGCGGCCCAATCCATCATCCCGCATTCCACCGGCGCCGCCAAGGCCATCGGGAAGGTGATCCCCGAACTCGACGGCAAGCTGGGCGGGTTTTCGCTGCGGGTTCCCGTGCCCGTGGTCTCGATCGTGGACCTCACCGCGACCGTGGAGAAGGCCACCGATGTCCAGGCCGTGAACGCGGTCTTCCGTGCGGCGTCGGAATCCAAGGATCTGGCCGGGATCCTCGGCTACAGCGAGGAGCCCCTGGTCTCGTCGGACTACCAGGGCGATCCGCGTTCCTCGATCCTGGACGCCCTCACCACGATGGTGTCCGGAGGGCATCTGGTGAAGGTGCTCGCCTGGTACGACAACGAGTGGGCATTTTCCAACCGGCTGATCGATCTCGCGCTGCACATGGAATCCGTGGGACTCTGAAGTCGCCCTCCGGAGCGGGTTGGAAATGGTCCGCTCCCCCCAACCCTACCCCAGCCGCTTGGCCAACCCCGCCACGAACCGCCCGTACTTCTCGCCGGAGAGGGCGTCGCCGGGATCCAGAACCGGCGTGGACCCCGGACCGGACGTGTTCTGGGTCATCAGGCCGAGGGAGCTGCCCAGGCGGTTCGTGCCGTCCTTCTGCCGCGGGAGTTCGTCCCAGTTGGCCCAGAGCATCCCGTGCTGGGCGCTCAAGGTCGCGAAGTAGTGGAGGGTGTTGGACTTGTCGCCGCTGGGGCTGCCCCCGATGGTGAACCCGCCGCCGATCTTGCCGGTCCAGCGCCGCGCGAACCAGAGGGAAGAGGTCGCGTCGGCGAAGGCCTTGAACTGCGCCGCCGGTCCGCCCATGAAGGTGGGCGCGCCGAAGAGGATGGCATCCGCGAGGCTCACCCGTTCCAGCGCAGCGTCGTCCTTCCAACGTCCCTCCACGATCTTCTCGCCGAGGATGCGGAGCAGTTCGACCTCGGTTCCCTCCACCGAGCGCGCCCCGGTAGCGATGGCCTCGGCCAGGAGTCCCGTGGACCCGCCTTGGGAGTAGTAGACGATCATGATCTTGGACATGGGATCCTTTTCCGTAACGTTCGAATTGGGTGGAGGAGTCGGTTTCAGGTTCCGAATCCCCGTGGTTTTGGGGAAAGATCCTTTTTCCGCGTCGCGAGGTCGCTGTCCATCCGGCCCTGGCATGAGACCCACCAGCGGATGGTGCGGCTGGAGGTGGAGGCGGGGGGATAGCCCAGTCCAGGAGAGGGACGGATCGGTCCCGACGAACGGCAAGGGGAACGACAATGGAATTGCCGTAAACACTGTACGCATGTATACTGAAATGGCGGTTGTTCCGGACCGCCCTCCCACAGCGGAATCGATCGATTCCGGATCAACTCTCCTGTTTTGGGGCCCGCACATTCGATCTTTGGGGGCAAGCATGCCACGGACCGACCTGATCATCGACCTGGTGAAATCCGCCTCCCGGGGCGACCAGCGAGGCTTGAAGACCACGGTGGAATCCCTCGCCGCCGAGGAACGCTCCAAGAACCACGGCATCATGGCCGACCGCTTGGTCCAGGCCATGCGTTCGGGATTCAACGACGCTGCCCGGGCGCCCTCGGTCTGGGACAAGGCCCAGCGCGTGCCCGATCCCGATCTTTTTTTCGAAATCATCCCAGAACGCAAGCTCGAGGAGCTTTTCCTGCCCGGCTCTTCCCGTTTTCGTGTGGGTAAAATCTTGACATAAGCTGTCATCACCAT
>CAYXXL010000017.1:0-17878 GCA_964469025.1 uncultured Fibrobacteria bacterium | reverse complement strand
TAACAAGGTAGCCGTATCGGAAGGTGCGGCTGGATCACCTCCTTTCTAAGGAGTAAACAAATCAACACGCGGAGCATATGATCTGACCCCATCCGGCAGGTCCGCTCCACACTTCAATCTCTGCACATCCTCTCCCCTACCAAAATATCAGGGACCAATGCGTCGCCGTCCTCCAACCGGGGGACGGTTTCGTCGTGTCCGCGATCTCCGATCCCGCACGCCTCCTGCGTACGAATTGGGTCCGAAGATCTTGCAAGCCAAGGTCTCGCAGCCCGTGGGGCGGTACACTTCGAGCGATGGCCCTTTCGTCGCCACGACCAGGTACGCCTCCACCACCCGTGGTCTTTTCCTTCTTGGACCACAGGGAATACTTGAGGGGGTGGTACGAATGGAAGAAGATCGCGACCCGCGGCTTCTCCTATCGCTCCTTCGCGCGCAAGGCGGGATTTTCCTCGATGTCCTTCCTGCGGGATGTCATGGAAGGGCGGAGGAACATCTCCGAGGAATCCGTCGAGAAGTTCCTTTCCGCGATCGGCCTGGTGGAAGACGCGGCGGACTACTTCCGCGAGTTGGTGAAGTACAACCGCGAATCGGATCCCGACCGCAAGGCGCAGTGGTTCCGGAAGCTCCTCCTGCTCCAGGCGAGGCGGGAATTTTCTCCGGTCCGACAGGCCCAAGCGAAATACTACAGCGACTGGGTGCACGTCGTCGTGCGGGAGGCGGCAGGGCTGGGAAGATTCGGAGGCGATCCGGAGAAGATCGGGGCATCGATGCGACCGGCGGTTCCAGCCCAGGAGGTCGCGGAATCCCTGCGACTCCTGAAGGAACTCGGCATGCTCGAGAAGTCCAAGGACGGCACCTACCGTCCATCGACGCCGAGGATCGTTCCCGGCGACGTGGACGCTTCGCTCGTGCGCAACATCAAGAGGCAGATGCTCCTCCATGCGGTGGACCGGTTGGAGGGCGGGCCCGCCCCGGACACCCAGGTCAGTTCGGTCACACTGGCGGTCAGTCGCCATCGCCTCCAGAAATTGAACGACCAGCTGCGGCAGTTCCGCCTGGATCTGCTCGCCGACACGGCGACGGACGATGGACCGCTGGAACAGGTGGTCCAAGTCAACTTCCAATTGATACCATTCCTCCGTGCGGCGGATGAATAGACGATTCGGGCTGGGGTTGGTTGCGGCCGCACTTCTGGCGGGGTGCGGAGACACGAATTCCGCTGGCGGAACGGGGAGCGATTTTCCACAGCCCCTGGCTCGGCTGCTGGACTCCAGCCTGTCGCCCGTCTCGGCCCGCGTCTGGAGACTCTGGCGGGTGGACGGGACCGACACGGCCCGGGACAGTCTGGAGGTGGATGACACGGCAGGTTTCACTTTGCCTCGCTCGGGGCTGTGGATCGTGGAAGCCTGGAGCGATTCCGTCGCCGCTGGATCGCGCCAGGGACTCGCCGGGGTCGCCTACCGCGACACCTCGGCATGCTCCCACTCGCTCACCTACCTGCAGGATCGCGGGAAGGAATTCGTGGGGATCCTCCCCTGCCTGGATCTGCAAGCCCCTTCGATGCAGAATTCCCGGAAGAGCCGCCCGCTCGGCGTCGGGGTGTTCGGGAGAATGGATTCCATCCAGTCGGTGGTCGGTATCCCGGGGCCTCCCGTGGCCGCCTTCCGGTTCCAGATCTTCCGGATCGCGTGGGATTCCGTCAAGCCTCCGGACACCACGCAGACCGTGACAGGAACCGACAGCGTCCTTCTCCTGTTCGCCGGCGAGAGGACGAGTCTGCTGCCCGGAACCGCGGACATCACGGCTCCCCCCGGCGACTGGATGTTCCAGGGTTGGGTCGCGGCGTTGGATTCCAGCAACTTGGGCCAATGGAGCAGTCCTCCGACTCGGCAATGGGCGAACGAAGCGGTCCTCAAGAACTGCACGGATTCGCTCGCGGGGGCCGGGTACTGCGTGGCGCGACCGACCTCCTCTCCGACCCGAGGGGAGCCGGACGTCTTCTTCGTCGTCCACGCTCCCTGACGGGAACCATCAAGCCGAGAGCTTCGGATTGTTCCGGTGGCGGTCCTTGTCGCGCAGAGTCTTCTTTTCCAGCCTGGCCCGGAAGGCCTCGGTGAGATCCACTCCCGTCTGGTTGGCCAGGCAGAGCAGGACCCACAGGACGTCGGCCATCTCCTCGCCCAGATCCCGGTCCTTGTCGGATTCCTTGAAGCTCTGTTCGCCGTAGGTTCGGGAGATCAGCCGCGCGAGCTCCCCGACCTCCTCGGTCAATTGGGCGAGGTTGGTGAGCTCGGAGAAGTAGCGGACCCCCACGGTGCGGATCCATCCGTCCGTGACGGCCTGGAGAGCGCGCAGCGTGGGGTCGTCGGGGCGTGGGGAGAGGTCTAGAGAATCCGGTTTCGTGTTCGGCATGGTTTTGGCCAAAATAGCCGCAGCCGGTCCATCGCGGCTCGACCGGTTTCCGACGGGTATCTTTTGACATCCATCGGATTCAGGAGTGAGACCCCTATGCCCAAATACAGATCCGCCACCACCTTCCAAGGCAGGGAGATGGCCGGTGCCAGGGCGCTCTGGCGCGCCACCGGACTCGAGGACGAGGATTTCAAGAAGCCCTTGATCGCCGTCGTCAACTCCTACACCCAGTTCGTCCCGGGTCATGTCCACTTGAAGGAGCTGGGCGAACTGGTCTCCTCCGAGATCAAGGCCGCCGGAGGCATCGGCAGGGAGTTCCACACCATCGCCGTGGACGACGGGATCGCCATGGGCCACGGTGGCATGCTCTACAGCCTGCCCAGCCGGGAGCTCATCGCCGATTCCGTCGAGACCATGTGCAACGGCCACGCCGTGGACGCGATGGTGTGCATCTCCAACTGCGACAAGATCACCCCGGGCATGCTGATGGCCGCGCTGCGCCTGAACATCCCCGCGGTCTTCGTGTCGGGAGGCCCCATGGAGGCGGGGCGCACGGCGTCCATGGACCACGGGCTCGATCTGATCGACACCATGGTCGCCGCGGGCGACGAGAAGGTGTCCGACCAGGACGTGGAGGACATGGAGCGCTCGTCGTGCCCCACCTGCGGTTCGTGCTCGGGCATGTTCACCGCCAATTCCATGAACTGCCTCACGGAGGCGCTCGGACTGTCCCTGCCGGGCAACGGAACCCTGGTGGCCACGCACAAGGAGAGGGAAGGGCTTTTCCGGCGCGCCGGTCGCCTGATCGTGGAACTCGCGCGCCGGCACTACGAGGGCGGCGACGAATCCGTGCTGCCCCGCAGCATCGGATCCTTCCGGGCCTTCGAGAACGCCATGAGCCTGGACATCGCGATGGGCGGCTCCACCAACACCATCCTGCACCTCCTGGCGGCCGCCCAGGAGGCGGGAAACGGATTCTGCATGGAGGACATCGATCGCCTGTCGCGGCGCGTCCCGCACCTCTGCAAGGTCGCCCCCTCCAGTCAGAAGTACCACCTCGAAGACGTCCATCGCGCGGGAGGCGTCCCGGCGATCCTGGGGGAACTGGAACGCGCGGGACTCCTGCACGCGGATCTTCCCATGGTCCACAGTCCCGACGTGCGCACCTACCTGTCCGAATGGGACGTGCGTCGGAATCCGTCCAAGGTTTCGTTCTGGAACGCGGCTCCCGGAGGAGTGCCGACCCGGATTCCGTTCAGCCAGGACAAGCGCTACGATTCGGCGGATCTCGATCGCGAGCAGGGGTGCATCCGCGACGCCGACCACCCCTACAGCCCCGACGGAGGTCTGGCCGTCCTGAAGGGGAACATCGCGCTGGATGGATGCGTCGTGAAGACGGCGGGGGTGGATGCCTCCATCCTGCGGTTTTCGGGACCGGCGCGCGTGTTCGAAAGCCAGGAGGAATCCGTGCGGGCGATCCTTTCGGACAAGATCCGTCCAGGAGACGTGGTGGTGATCCGGCACGAGGGACCCATGGGAGGTCCGGGCATGCAGGAGATGCTCTACCCCACCAGCTACCTCAAGTCCAAGGGGCTGGGGAAGGTGTGCGCCCTGGTCACCGACGGACGGTTTTCGGGGGGCACCTCCGGACTTTCCATCGGGCACGTCAGTCCGGAGGCGGCGGAAGGAGGGAACATCGCGCTGGTGGAGGAAGGGGACGCCATCGAGATCGACATCCCCGGACGGTCCATCCGGGTCGCGGTTTCCGACGAGGTCTTGGCGGGACGCCGTCGTGCCCAGGAGGCCAGGGGACCGCTGGCGTGGCATCCGGTCTTCCGGGAACGCCCTGTCACCACCTGGCTTCGGACCTACGCGACCCTCGCGAAATCCGCCGCCTACGGAGGCGTCAGGGACACGTCCCGGCTGCGCTGAAGCGCAGGCAACCGTCCTTCAGTCTCCCGGACGGGTCGCGGTCTCCAATCGGCCTTCAGCGCGATCCGGTCGACCTTTCCGTTGGAATTGAGCGGCAGGTCGTCCTGGAACTTCCAGATCTTCGGCATTTTCTGGGGTTCGAGCACGCTCCTCAGGGCGTCGCGGATCTCCTTCTTCCTGTGCGCGCAGGAGGTGGGAAGAACGCACACGATCTCGTCGAGATCACCCCGGAGCCGAGCGACCTCGGCCACCGCGAAGGACGCGCCGGACTCGCGCAGCAGCGCCGCCTCGATCTCCCCCAGCTCGATCCTGAATCCACTGACCTTGACCTGGTTGTCTTCGCGGCCCACGAAATGGAGGTCGCCGGAGGCGCTTGCGAACACGCGGTCCCCGGTCCGGTACCAGATCCTTCCGTCCCGCTCCACGAAGCGTTCGGCGGTCATCTGGGGGTCCAGGTAGCCAGCCGTCAGCTGGTCCCCTCCCACCCACAGGACCCCTTCCTCCAACGGGTCGCACTCCGTTCCGTCGGGACGACGGATTTCGACGCGCTGGCTCGGAAACGGTCTCCCGATGGGGACGATCCCGTGGTGGCAGGCGCCTTCGGGGAAGTCCGCGGGGATCTCGAAGCACGTGACGGCGATGGTCGCTTCCGTGGGACCGTACATGTTCACGCAGCGGGTCCCGGGCGCCACCCGTTTCCAGGCCTGGACGGCGTTCCACGTCAACTTCTCCCCACCGAAGATGGAAAGACGCACCTTCGGCAAGGCCCCATCCCGGATCCTTCCGAAGCTTTCCAGAAGGGCGGGAAGTCCGGCGACGGAATTCCAGATCGAAATGCCGGTCCGGTGCGCGAACTCCACCGGGTCGGAGCGCTCCCTGTCGGGAATCAACACCAGGGCCGAGCCGGTCGCCCAGGCGGCGAACATGTCGTGGATGGAAGGATCGAAGGCGAGGTCGCTGTTCTGGGCGAGCCGATCGTCCGCGCGGAGGGGGCAGGCGGCGAGGAAGGAGGCCACGTAGCTGTCCACGGCGGCGTGCGTTCCCACCACGCCCTTGGGTGCGCCGGTGCTCCCCGACGTGAAGAGGACGTAGGCGGAGCCGTCGATCGGTTCCGCAAGTCGGGTCCCGAGCGATGCCGATTCCTGTCGCGCCTCGACCAGCTCCACGCCCGGGTGCGGGCCCACGACCGTCCGGAGAACTTCGCTCGGCCCGGAGGCCACGATCTTCAGGGGCCCTCCGTGCAAGCCGATCAGCGCGGACAGCGACTCGGCGGAGTCCTCGTCGGCGACGATGGTGGTGACGCCGGACAGCTGCAGGATGCGGAGATTGTGCTTGGGCGGAGAGGAGGCCCTGAGCGGGACGTACGCGGCTCCCTCGGACAGGATCGCCTGGACCGCCGCGAAGGCGAGAGGCCCGCGCTGGGCGAGGATCCCGACCCGCGGGATTCCGGACAGCGCGGGTCGCAGGGACTGGACGATCCCGAGGAGTTCTCCATAGAGGACTTCGCCCTTTTCCCAGACCATAGCGGTCCGTTCCGGATGGTTGCCCGCCGATGCGTGGAAATGCCTCGCGATGTTCCTGAGCGTCATGAAGGAATCTCCATCGGACACTTCGGGGGCGACCGAACGCCTACGACCCGAAGGCTTTGCGGCGACTTTCCGCCCACAGGTCGGGAAGTTTGTCGATGCCGGCCTTTTCCAGGCGCGCCTCCAGGTCTGCGCGGGAATGGATTTCGAAGTAGTCGCAGTAGGCCTGGAGGAACTCCGGCACCGCGGTCAGAAACTGCAGGTCGGTCAGCTGCATGGGTCGAAGGACCAGGAGTGGATAGGGGCTTTCCAAGGGACGGAAGTCGGGATTGTGCAGTCCGGGTTCCGTGCATCCCGGGTAGAACTGCCCGATCATGCGACCTTTCCTGATCACCTCGCGCTTGAGGAATATCTGGACCGCGTCGATCAGGGAGGGGGCGAGTGCGGCATCGAGTTCCGCGAAGACCGCGATCAGAGCCTTGAATTCGACCCCCGTTCCTTCGGAAGGCTCGACCTCCTCGAAGATGCCCAGGAGGTCTCTGGTGAAGGCAACCATCGGATCGAATCGAAGGGGCTTTTCGAAATAGGGCGCGAAGTGGATGCTCCTGTGGCGCGTGATCCCCGACCGGACGTATGGACATACGTCACCCGGTCGTCCGAGCTCAAGTTTCGAGGCCGCGATGTCGTTCTCGATCCAATGCTGCAGTCGACCGAGAATGCATTGGATCCTACCGGGTAGATCCTTGTAGGACCCCGGATCCTGATGCGCCGGAAAGAGGCAGGGCGCTTGGTCTTGCATCGGTTGGACTCCTTGCCGTGGCTCCGACACTGGTCGCGGAACCTGCCCGCGGCGAGTCTGGGACGACCACGAAGGAGAATCTACACAAAAAAATAACAATTAAGTCTAGCGGTCAAGTAGAATATGCTGATTATTACCTGGTTGACCCACGGCGTCGCACCAGCGACAATTTCACGGTGGGAATTCGAAATTTTTCGTTCCCACGGTTTTCCCGGAGGCTCCGGTTACAAGAAGGCCCAGCCATCGCCTGGGCCTTTCCAGATCCTGTACGGACGGGATCAGTGGTTCTCGGAGTTCTTCCGTTCCGTGGCTTCGCGGTCCATGTTGCCCTGGACGGCTTCCAGGAAGGACCGATCCAATTGGAGGCCAGCCATGGCATTGGCGTCTTCCTGCAAGATGTACACCGCGGTTGGATTGTCCAGGTAACCATCGATCTTGCCCGAACCAAGGTCCATGTTCGCGCCGGTGGCCGCGTTGAACGGCTTCAACGCCCGGGACTCCGCCCACAGCTGCTGTCCGTCCTTGGTGCGCACCTGGGTCATGGCCCCTTGATGCGAGACCTCGGCGAAGGTTTCGGTGGAAGGAGCGGTATACACTGCCTTTTCGTCGACGGAGCGCTTGGCGTGCGCGTACAACGGTACGTCTCCTCCGGACGAGATCAACTGGCCCGCCGCGAAGGCACCAGTAGCCAACAGCGAGAGCAAAATGAGGGTGCGACGCATCGAAAACCTCCCGAATAGCTCCGAAAACCAACCAGCCTAATCTAGAGATAGGGTCCCGCTGCCGCAACCGGTTTTTCCGGTCATTGGACCACCACCGGCTCGCCGCGGCGACCAAAGGTCTTGTACTCCTCGATGCGCCCCTGGAGCGCCCGGACGCCGTCGATCAAGGCTTCCGGTCGGGGAGGACAACCCGGTACGTAGACGTCCACGGGGATGTACTTGTCCACCCCGTTCAGGACCGAATAGCTGAACTTGCTGAACGGCCCGCCCGCGTTGGCGCAGGACCCCATGGAGACCACCCATCTGGGTTCCGCCATCTGTTCCCAGAGCGTGCGTACCCGGGAGGCCATCTTGTGGGTGATGGTTCCCGCGATCACCATGAGATCCGCCTGCCGCGGAGTCGGGCGAGGGATCATGCCCAGCCGGTCCCAATCGTAGCGCGGGCCACCCGTCTGCATGAGTTCGATCCCGCAGCACGCGGTGGCGAAAAGCAGGTACCAGAGCGAATTCTCCCGGCCCCAATTGAGGAAATCGTCCACGGAAGCGAGAAGGATCTGCTCTTCGTCCCGGTTTCCCTGCTTCGCTGCCGCCACCGCTTCCGTCACTGGTCGTCCCCCTGGTCGATGCGGATGGACTTGTTCCAGGTAAGATCCCCTTTTTTGGCCGCGTAGACCAGACCCAGAAGGAGCGTCGCCGCGAACACGGTGATCTTGGCCAACGCGGCCGCTCCGTGGCCGTCGCGCAGGAAAACGGTGTAGCGCACCAGCACCGGCATGACCAAGGCCACCTCCACGTCGAAGACGAGGAAGAGGATGGCCACCAGGTAGAACCTGTTGTTGAAGCGGAACCAGGCCGTCCCCACGGGGGTCTCGCCGCACTCGTAGGTGGAAAGCTTTCCGGGCGTGGTCCGGATGCCGCTCAGGACGCGGGTGATGATCCGCACCGCCGTCATGAGCGCGAATACCACCGTGGCGGTCAGGACGACGATCACCGCGATGGCGCCGTATTCGGCGAAATGGGACTGTCCTGCAAGCACCGGAGTCGTCATGTGGCGGGAAATTTAACTCGGTGGAACCCGACGGCGGTGGGATCTTTGGAGACCCGTTGACGAGCCAACGGCAAGAACTTACTTTCCTCCGCCACTCACGAATTCGGGACAACCAGGACAATATCCATGTACTCCGTCATCCAAACTTCAGGCTTCCAGTACAAGGTGAATGCCGGCCAGATCCTTCGCCTGCCTCTTTTGCAGGCCGAGGTGGGCGCCACCCTGACCTTCGACAAGGTTCTCCTTTCCGCCGATGGCGCCGCCGTGCAGGTGGGGCAGCCCGTGCTCGAGGGTGCCAAGGTGTCCGCAGAGGTCGTGCTCCACGGCAAGGACAAGAAGGTCATGGTCTTCCGGCGCAAGCGCCGCAAGGGATTCCGTCGGTTGCGCGGACACCGGCAGAACTTCACCGAGGTCGTGATCCTCGGATTGGAGGCCGGTTCGCAGAAGGTGGCCGCAGAACCCTCCCGCGTGGAATTCGCGCGCAAACGCGCCGCCGCCTGGGCCGTGCGCCACACGCCTTCGGGTCGTCCCGCCACCCGCGCCGAGAAGATCGCGCAGGGACTGGAGAAGCCCGCAAAGGTCAAGAAGAACTCGCTTCGCAAGAGGGCATAACCCATGGCTCACAAAAAAGGTGGAGGCTCCACCAGCAACGGTCGCGACTCCAATCCGCAGTACCGCGGGGTGAAGAAGTACGGGGGTGAGAAGGTCGTCGCCGGCAACATCATCATCCGCCAGGTGGGAACGAAATTCCACCCAGGAAACAACGTGGGCATCGGCAAGGACTACACCATCTTCGCCCTCGCCGACGGCGTGGTCCGGTTCGAGCGGCTCGACCGCCAGCGCCAGAAGGTTTCGGTCGTCGGAGCCTGAGTCGTGGTCCGCGGGACCTCGCCCTTCTAGATTGCTCGCGGTGAAGTTCCGGATTCGGCATTCCAAGATCGCCCTGGGCGCACTGGCGCTCGGGGTTCTTTTTTCGTGCAGCCCCCCCGCTCCGCAAGTGTCCATCCCCCTGGACCGCCAGGTGAGCGCGCTCGCCGTGCTCCCCTCCGACCAGGACTCGGCGTGGCTGGCTCGGAATCCGGACAGTTCGGGGTGGAGGTTGCGCTGGAGACTCCCCGCGACCACGACCGGCATGGTGAGGATCTACGTCTTTGCCGCCCCCGATTCCTTGACTCCCGCCCAGATATCCAAGCTGGGCAACGGATCCCAGCCGCTGAATCTGTCTAACTTTCCGGGCATCCCTCCCCCGGTGCCGCTTTCCGACTCCGACACGTCCTGGCAGATCCCCGTGTCCTATCTGGACGGTCGGCAGGGGAAGAACATGCGCACCGACGTCCACTACACCTTCGAGGTCTGGGTGCAGTACAGCAGCGGACCGACGGGGCGGACGCCACTCTACGATCTTTTTTTCGGCGACGAAAACGCTCCCCTGATCCCAGCCATCCTGGATTCGGAGGGCCAGACCAGCGCCGTGCTGCGCTTCGCCCGTCCCCACGACCAGACCAACAGGTTCGACACCCTGTTCAACGGCCCTCTGCGTACCGTGAAGGCGCTCTGGTGGCCGGGGGGAGCGACCGATTCGGCAGGCCACGTCTCTTCGGTTCAGGTGCCCGCGGATTCGTTGAAAAATCTCTCCGTGGACAGTTTCCGGCTCGTCCTTTCTCCGCTGAAGTATTGGACGCAGTACAGCTACGGCCTCCAGCTCGTGGACACCGCAGGCAACGTCCGCAATTCCGATACTTACCAGTTCACCACCCTGGACTCGCTCCCCCCCGCCGCGCCCATGGGTCTGGCTTCCTATCCCGTGCGAACGGATTCGGTCGGCTTCAGTTGGATCGCAGCGGCCGACACGCTCCAGTCCGATTCGGCGAGCCGAAGGGCATTCCCCAACTACCACATCCAGAAGTACGTGGTCCGGCTGAACGGGGTGAGGGTGGATTCCGTGTCGTGGAGCGCCTCCGACTCTTCCGTGGTCCCGTTTTTCCGACAAAATATCGACACCGCCATCGGCCGATTCCAGTGGACCGGTTCGAACTGGACTTGGTACTGGCGGAGTTTCCGACCCGGGAAGAGCTATACCATGGATCTCATCGTCTACGACGCGTCCGGCAATGTCGCGTCCACGATTCCATCGATCATGGTGATGTCCCCCGCCGTGGCCGGGGTGGCTTGCGATTCCGGGTGGGTGGCCGTTCTGGGCACCGGCTCCGGGCTATCCAGCTACTGCATCGAGGAGCACGAACATCTATCCGGTTCCAGGATCGCCACGAGAGTGACCTGGGCCCAGGCGGTGCAGACCTGTTCGCAGGCCGGTGCGGAGTTGTGTTCCGAGGCCCAATGGGTCCACGCCTGCGAGACCTTCCCCGACAACACGGGGGACACCGCGACCTACGGCGCGGTCGATGTGGGCAACGACACGCTGTCCTGGCTCGAAGCCCACTGTCAGCTCAATACGGGTGACAGCGTCGCCATGTTGGATCCCACCAACTCCGATCCCCTGTGCGTCTCGGGTTGGGGCGTCTATGACATGCCCGGAAGAGTGAGCGAATGGACCCGGGACGTGTACTTGACCAATCCGGACTCCACGACCCCGCGCGAGACCGGCACACAGGCCTACCTGGGCGCTTCGGACCTGACCGGGCAAAGCGATCTTGGCACCTTGCACGGAGGCTCCTCGCTCATCCTCGATCAACCCGGCCAGACCCTGGCTTCGGCCCGGTGCCGCGAGCGCAACTACCCCGCCTCGTCGGCCGTGGATTCGACCACGGACTCCTTGGGCAACGTTTCCAGCAGGTACCCCGCTCCCAATCCGCAGGGGATCAGCTCCGCCTGGGGCTTCCGCTGCTGCAAGCTTTCGCCGTGATCCGTTCCTGAGACAATATTTCAAAGTTTCGCACGCGACCAGCCGATCCGATATTATTCTTGGGAAAAATCCCATCGGGAGGTCGTGACGGAATGATCTACAGCAAGCCTTGCATGCACGGTCTGCGCGCCGTACTCTACATCGCTTCACGAAACGTCGAGTCGCCGGTTCGCGGCGAGGACATCGCCCGGGAAGAGGATCTTCCCCAGCCGTTCCTCTCCAAGATCCTCAAGATCCTCTCCAGCCGGAACATCCTGCATTCCGTGCGAGGCCCCGGCGGTGGATTCCGCTTGGCCCGGTCGGCGGACGAGATCTCGCTACTGGACATCGTGGAGGCCATCGACGGGCTCTCCCAGTTCGACGAATGCGCCCTGGGTTGGAAGACCTGCCAGGATGACAATCCCTGTCCCCTGCACACGTCCTGGAAGCAGATGCGGTTGGGTCTGCGCGACTACCTCGCCAAGAGCAGCGTGTCGGATCTCGTGCTCCACGAAAAAGGCCGCAAGCTCAAGTAGCCCGGTCCCCCAATCCCGGTAGTCGGATTGGGACGGCCTTGGCAGACTCGCCAAGGCGTGCAGATGCTTGGCTTGGGTGCCTGACTGGAAATAGAACCAATTTGGTACTATTTTGTGGCGAGGTCGGAAAACTTCCCGACCGCGATCCACCAACGAGGGCGACAAGGCATGAGCGGCGAAATCCTCCTGGAACTGAAGGGCTTGCGGGCCAAAGCGGGCGAAACGGAGATCCTCAAAGGGCTGGATCTGACCGTCCGACGGGGAGAGGTCCACGCCATCATGGGCCCCAACGGCTCCGGAAAGAGCACGCTTTCGCAGGTGATCGCGGGACACCCGGGCTACGAGATCACCGGGGGAACCGCCCTTTACCAGGGGAAGGACCTTTTCTCGATGGCCCCCGAGATTCGCTCCCGCGAGGGAATCTTCATCGCCTACCAATACCCCGTGGAAATCCCGGGGGTGGCGAACAACTATTTCCTGCGCGCCGCCCTGAACGAGCACCGCAAGCACAACGGCCTCCCCGAACTGGAGGGTGGGCCCTTCCTGAAGCTTCTGCGCGAGCGCATGAAGACCCTGCACATGGACCCGGCGCTCTCGGGAAGATCCCTGAACGAAGGCTTTTCGGGCGGCCAGAAGAAACGCAACGAGGTCTTGCAGATGCTGCTGCTGGAACCCGAGCTCGCCTTCCTGGACGAGACGGATTCCGGATTGGACATCGACGCCCTGCGCGATTGCGCCGACGGGGTCAACAGCCTGCGCTCGCCGGATCGGGCGTTCGTGGTGGTCACGCACTACCAGAGGCTCCTGGACCACATCGTCCCCGACTTCGTGCATGTGCTCCACAACGGGCGCATCATCCGTTCCGGGCACAAGGAACTGGCCCTGGAGCTGGAGGCGAAGGGATACGAATGGCTCACCGCGGGGGCGGCATGAGCGTCGGGGTCGAGCCGCACTGGCTGCTCGCCCGGCGGGAGGAGGCGGAACGGACCCTGGTCCGCACCGGGATCCCGGACGCGCGGGACGAGGAATGGAAGTACCTGGATGCCGGACAATTTCTGGTGTCCGCCCAACCTTCGCCTCCAGAGGCCGTCTGCCGGTTGGCCGCCGCGCTGTCGCTGCCCGAGGCGTGGCAGGTCCTGGTCTTCGCGGGAGGTGTGTTCCGGAAGGACTTGTCCCGGCTGGCCCCCCAGGTGCCCGGAGTCGCGGTGGAGGCGCTCTCCACCGCCATGGACACGGATGCGCCCTCCGTGGGGTCGCACCTCGGGGAATTGGACCCCGCGGACAGCGCTATGTTCGCCGCCAACCGCGAACGCTGGAGCGACGGACTCTTCCTCAAGATCCCGGCCGACGTCGCGCTGCCGGGACCGGTGCAGATCCTGGACATCGGATCGGGCAGCTCCTTCCTGCGCCATCTGGTGTTGGCGGGCCCCCGATCCCGTTCCGATATCCTGGAGGTCCGGGTGGCCCCGGACGGAATCCTCGCCGTTTCCAGGTCGGTGCTGGAGGCGGATCTGGAGGAGGGCGCGTCGGTTTCCTATCGGAGCCTCCATGCCGGTGGCAATCGTCTTCGCTCCTGGGCTGGATTGGCCGCGCGGGTGGGACGGGGCGCGGACTTCAAGTCGCGGCAGTTCCTGGTTTCGGGCGAGCTTTCCCGGACCGAGACGGTGGTGGAACTCGCCGGACCCGATGCGAATGCCGACCTTTCCGGCCTGACCACGGTGACGGGCGGACGCGTCGTCGACGTCCTGACCGTGGTCCGACACGCTTCCCCCCGGGCGGTGTCCAACCAGCTTTTCCAGGCCTTGGCAGGGGGGAAGTCGACCGCGAGTTTCCTCGGGATCGTGCAGGTGGAGCGCGACGCCCAGAAGACGTCGGCCCGCCAGTCCAACCGGAACCTCCTGCTTTCCCGCGAGGCCTCGATCAATTCTCGTCCCCAGTTGGAAATCTGGGCCGACGACGTGAAATGCTCCCACGGGTCCACCACGGGTCGCTTGGACGAGAAGGCGCTCTTTTTCCTGCGCTCGCGCGGCTTTTCGGAGGCGGGAGCGCGGGCCCTTCTGGTGCGGGCCTTCGCCGGCGAACTGGTGGAACAGCTTCCCGAAGGCGGCTTCCGATCCCTCGTGGAAACCCTGCTGGAGGAAACGCTTTGAGCGTCTTCTCCCCGAACGAAATCCAGGCGCTGCGCGCGCGATTCCCCATCCTCTCCCGCACCGTGCACGGGAAGCCGCTGGTCTACCTGGACAGCGCGGCCTCCTCGCAGGTGCCGGAATCCGTCATCACTGCCGAGGCGGACTTCCAGCGCACCCTGCGCGCCAACGTCCACCGCGGGGTGCACACCCTCTCCCAGGAGGCGACGGAGGTCCACGAGGGGCTTCGGGACCGGATCCAGAAGCTGGTGGGAGCCTCCCGCCGCGAGGAGATCGTCTTCGCGCGGGGCACCACCGAGGCCATCAACCTGGTGGCCTGGACCTTTGGCCGACAGAAACTGAACCCAGGGGATGTTGTGCTGGCCGGGGAGCTGGAACACCACGCCAACCTGGTGCCCTGGCAGATCGTGGCTCCCGAAAAGGGTGCCCTGGTGGAGAAGATCCCGGCCCTGGACGACGGGACATTGGATTTCCAGGCCTTCCTGTCCATCCTCGATTCGCGTCCCGTGAAGATCCTCGCGCTGCAGCACGTTTCCAACGCGTTGGGGACGGTGCATCCCATCGAACGGTTCGTGGCCGAGGCACGGTCCCGCGGGATCGCGACCTTGGTGGACGCCGCCCAGTCTCTCCCGCACATGTCCGTGGACGTGGCGGCCATCGGATGCGATTTCCTGGCGTTTTCCGCCCACAAGATGTACGGCCCCACCGGTCTGGGTTTCCTCTACGGTCGGCACGAACTCCTGGTAGCCATGCCGCCCTGGCAGGGTGGCGGGGACATGATCGACCGGGTGTCGTTCTCCGGCACCACCTTCCACGAGCCGCCCTGGCGTTTCGAGGCGGGCACTCCCAACTACGTTGCCGCCCCGGGCATGCACGCGGCGCTGGATTTCCGGGAAGAGATCGGGATCGACCGCATACGGGAACGCGAGCACGAACTCCTGCTGTACGCCCTCGGTTCGTTGGAGGGGATTCCAGGCCTTCGGATCATCGGATCGCCCCCCGAGCGCGCCGCCTTGGTTTCCTTCGTGTTGGACCGCATCCACCACTACGACGCCGGGGTCTTCCTGGACCAGATGGGCATCGCGGTGCGCACCGGGCACCACTGCGCCCAACCTGCGATGGACCGCTACGGGGTGACCGGGACGATCCGCGCCTCCTTCGCGGTGTTCAACACGGAAGAGGAGATCGACCTCCTCGCGGCGGGCGTCCGCCGACTTCGGAAATTGCTGGGATGAGCGCCGCGGACACCATCGCCGAACGCGAGTCGGAAATCGTCGAGGAGTTCTCGATGATGGACGAGTGGCTCGACAAGTACGAGCACATCATCGAGCTCGGCAGGTCGCTGCCCTTGGTGGATCCGGAATTCCGCTCCGACGCCTGGAAGGTGAAAGGGTGCCAGTCGCAGGTCTGGTTGCAACCCGGCTTCGAAAACGGCCAAGTGGTTTTCAAGGCCGACTCGGACGCCGCCATCACCAAGGGACTGGTGGCGCTCATGGTGCGCGTGCTTTCCCACCAGCCCCCCAACGCGGTGGCCTCGGCTCCCCTGGCCTTCCTGGAGCGGATCGGGTTGCGCGAACACCTCTCCCCCACCCGTTCCAACGGGCTGGCCAGCATGGTCAAACAGATGAAGCTCTACGCGGCCACCTACGCCGCGAAGGAGGGAACGAACCATGGATGACGGCGAAGATAGGGAAGCGGTCCGGGAAAAGGTCGTGGAGACCCTCCGCACCGTGAAGGACCCCGAGATCCCGGTGAACATCTACGACCTGGGTCTGATCTACGAGATCGACGTGCAGCCCTTCGGGGTCGTGGGTGTGCGCATGACGCTGACGGCCCCGGCCTGTCCGGTGGCGGATGCCATCGTGGCCGAGGTCCAGGAGAAGCTCAACGGCATTCCGGAAGTCTCCGGAGCCTACGTGGAACTGGTCTGGGACCCGCCGTGGAGCAGGGAGCGGATGAGCGAGGAAGCACGGCTTGAATTGAACCTCCTGTAGGGACTTTCTCTTTTTTTGAGGCTGCGCCTCGGCCGTTGATGCACGGGGGACGCTACCCACTTCCCGGTGCACGGGGACAGCTGCCCGCCGTCCCCGTGACCCCTCCTGGGCCAAAGGAGCCGAGTGCGCGGCTCCTTTGGAATCCTGCGCACCAGGGGGCCCGGACGCTGTCGCCTAACCGGGCCCCCTTGGAACCCCCGCCGCTTCGCCGCCCTTGGACGGGACTGCGCTGGGTGCCCGGGGCAGCAGAGCGACAGGGATGGTTGGGGAGGCGCATCTGAATCAGAAGCGCCCCTAATATGTGCCTTGAATTGTGACCGCAAGGCGGCACAATTAAGAGCAACAATTAGGGGGTCGGGCCTCGCGCACGAACTGAATCCAGTTTTTGATACAACGAATCCGGGTGCCAAATGACGCTCCCTGTCCGGATTTTTGATTTTTGGGTAATCAAATCCTTTTCTACCGTCAGTATGAAGAATCTAGCATAATAATCAAATTGAATGCCGTCTTCTTTAAGAAGAGGTGTTTTCTGGAGGTGCTTCCAATATTCCTTTGGTCCACCTTCTATGAAGGCTTCACTCCCTAAATCACCATAGTTTTTTGCTTCCAATCGCCCGCCACCCCGTTGCAAGGAACTGATGGAGACTCCATAAAACTGTACCTGCTTTTCAATACTGAGCGAGCAGGACCTCGGCCCATAAAAGCTTGCCTGCAAAATCAAACTGTCCTGGCTCTCGTATTGAGAACGAATTCGAACACTAATAGAATCCGCACATTCAAATCCCGGTTCTCCGGAAAACAAAAATGAGGTCAACATAGATATCACAAACATCCAGTTAATTAACATGGCTGACCTCAATCATGGCGGACAGGTAAAGTTAATCAAATCAATCGGGACTTGATCCATTTCCGGATTATATGTACCACGCTTCACACTGTATTGTTGTGGACCTTGATCAAGAAACTCATTGTAGTCCACCATATTAGCAAGCACCTTGAATGCCAGCTTTACTGAACTTGTGTAGGCCGCTACAGCATCGCCAACCTTGGATTTTGCATCATCCCCACACTTTTGGCAGTGAGAAATTGAACTTTCAAGCGAACTCATCTTCGCCACAAGCTCCTTTATGGTATTTACATGGCGATACTCGTGATTCTTCACCGCATTTGCAACTTGATCCGTCACAAGAATTCTATCGCTGCAATGAACAATTGAGCATAGATCATAATTTGTGCGGTCGCCAAAAGAACCAGCGGCCGGAATATAGACGTCCACTTGTATAGATCCATTGCTTGGCAATGAAGCGTGATAACAATCTTTACATTCAGGGTCAGCTGGGTTTGCACTGATTCCATTTAGATAATTAAATAGCGGCTGTGACAAAGTACATCCTCCCGCATCTACACCAGTCGCCTGCAAACACACACTTTGCATATCTGACATAGGCAGAGAATGCTCGTTGACATTAACTGATATGCCTCCAAATGGGTCAACACGATTACCCGGAGCATTTAGCAACATACGATAACTAGATAATCCTATATCCAAGAAATGAGGATCGCGACTTGCAAATCTCCCCAGCATTGAATGGTAATACCGCGCCCGGAAATACTCGTTCCCGCTCTCCGCATCCAACTCCCGTCCCTGAAACAGGATATTGTTCCCCTTGGCGGACACCGTCGAGCTGACATCGTCGGACGTAAACCACTTTCCATCGGTCCCCGCGCCGGTGTAGATGGTGGGCTTGCCGTACGGCGTGTATTCGTACCGCTCGATGACGGACCCTGTTCGATCGGTCAGGGCTTCGACGTTGTAGTTGCCGCCTTGGAGGTACCAGGCCGTGTCCGTGGACGATCCCCACTTGCGGATCATGGTGACGGGTTCGTCGACGTATCTCGCGCCCTGTACGATTTCCC
>CAYXXL010000016.1:0-18006 GCA_964469025.1 uncultured Fibrobacteria bacterium | reverse complement strand
ATCCCATCTGGTCCGGGTGCTGGTGGGGGTCCGCCGCGGATGTTCCCGCCCTGGCGTTGGCGGCTCCCCCCGCGCTTCCCAACGTGGTCCTCCAGACCACCGGCCAGAACACCCTGATGCTCAGCGACGTGCCGGGCCCCACCGGAGGCATCCTGCTGAAGTCCACCACGGGAGCCATGATTTCCATCAGCGAGATCGGCATCACCATCAGCAACGGCCAGGGAGCCACCATCCTGCTTTCCGGGCCCTCCGTCACCGTCAACGCCGGCGCCCTGGTCGTCACCTGAAGCGAGAAGGAGAACGCATGCCAGGATTCCTCTTCCATGCCGGAGCCACGGCGATCTGCCCCCACGGCGGACAGGTGGCCGTGGTGCCCAGCGCACCGCGGGTGCTGGTCTCCGGCCAACCGGTGGCCACCATGGCCGACCTGGCGATGGTGGCCGGATGCGTCTTCAACGTGTCCGGCGCTCCCCAGCCCTGCCTCAAGGTGCAGTGGGTGGTGCCCGCCGCGCGCGTCGCCGTGAACGGAGTCCCCGCGCTCCTGCAGACCAGCGTGGGACTTTGCCTGGGCCCCACCCAGGCACCCCAGGGACCCGTGAGCATCGTGGTCACGCAGCCCCGGGTGGTGGGGACGTGAGCGCGGTCTCGGGCCTTTCGTTCCCCGTCGAATTCGACGGCCAGGGGCGGACCACGCTGGTGGACGGAGAAGACCGCCTGCGGCAGCTGATCGAACAGGTCCTGTTCACCCAGCCCGGGGAACGGGTGAACCAACCCGACTTCGGGAGCGGACTCATGAACCTCGTCTTCGCGCCCGGAGGCGACACCCTGGCGGCGGCCACCCAGCAACTGGTGCAGGCCGCCCTCCAGCAGTGGCTGGGCGACCTGATCCTGCTGGACGACGTGCAGACGGATTTCGGCGACGGTGTGCTGACCGTGACCGTGGGCTACGTGGAACGCGCCACCCAGACGTCCCGACAGGACGTCTTCCAGGTCGGACTGCCCTGATGGCCGTCTACTCCTGCTGCCACGAGAACCGTCGCTCGGTCATCCGGGGGATGGCGGGGCTCAACTGCCTGGACTGGCTGGAAGTCCGCGAGGATTCCGCGACGCCTCCCGACCTCGCCGGCCAACCCGCCCGGGTGGTCCAGGCCGACCTGGACGGAAGGCTCCTGGAACTGCACTTCGTCAACAGTCCCGCTCCCGCGCTGGTGGTGGACAATTTCCGGATCGAAGGCGGCGAGAGGATCCGAGGCCTCTCGGTGTCCAGCGTCGATCCCGGACCCACCGCGGATTCGCTCTTCCTGTGCGTGGACCGCCAGGGCGACCTCTCCAGCTACACGCTGGTGCTGGCGAAGGGTCCCGACAACCCCGATCCCCCGGCCGGAATCGATCCCATCGTCCGCAGCGTGGATTTCTCCTTCCACATCGAATGCGCCGACGGGTTCGATTGCGCCGCCGTCCCCGCCTGCCCCGCTCCGTCCGACCCGATCCCCGGGATCGATCTCACTGCCCGCGACTACACCGGGCTCCAGCGCGTCCTGCTGGACCGGATGTCCACCCTGGGAAACCGGTGGACGGACCGCCACGAGGCCGATCCCGGCGTCGCCCTGGTGGAACTCCTCGCCTACGTGGGCGACCGCCTGGGCTACCGCCAGGACGCCATCGCCACGGAAGCCTACCTGGGAACGGCGCGTCGCCGGATTTCGGCGCGACGCCACGCCCGTCTCCTGGACTATTCCATGCACGACGGCTGCAACGCGCGCACCGCGGTCCGCGTGCTGGTCTCGTCCGCGGCCGACGGCCAGACCTTGCCCGGACCGGACGCCGACGGCCTGGGCGGCACAAGGATCCTGTCCCGTCTTCCCGGTGTCGCGCCCGTCCTGGTCCCAGACTCCGACCCGGAGGCCCAGGCACTCGCCAGGGGGGCCGTGGTCTTCGAGACTCTCCAGGACCTGGTGTTGCATTCGGCGCACGGAGCCCTCCCCCTCTACACCTGGGGGGAATCGGAATGCCAGCTGCCTGCCGGAGCCACGTCCGCGACCCTCCTGGGAAACCTCCCGGATCTGGCCGTGGGAGACCTCCTGGTGTTCGCCGAGACCATGGGTCCGCGCACGGGCCAGGTCCAGGATGCGGATCCCACCCGGCGCCACCTGGTGAGGCTGACATCGGTCGCCGCCGGTTCCGATCCCATCGGAGGGCTTTTTCTGGACCCCCCCGTGGCCGCGCTGCTGGACGTGACGGAAATCGGGTGGGGCGACCAGGACGCCCTGCCCTTCGCCCTGTGCCTTTCCAGCTACACCGACCTGGAACACGGCCAAGTCTACCTGCCCCAGGTCACCACGGCGTGGGGCAACATCGCGCTGGCGGACCACGGGCGGACCCTGCCCGGCACCGAGGACCTGGGCTCGGTTCCGTCTCCTTCCATCCTGCTGGTGCCCACCACGGCGCCCTGCGGGTGCTCCGACGACCCCGCCAGCGGCGGTTCCGGTGCCCTATGGGCTCCCGCCAGGTACAGGCCCACCCTTTCGAACGGCCCCTTGACCCAGATGGCTCGCCAACCCATTCCCGACACCGCGGGAGGCAGCCAGCCGTTCGATCCCCAGGCTTCCGCCGCTTCCGCGCTCGTCTGGGACGGTTCCTCCGTGGTGCCTGCATTGCGGCTCGTGGACGACAACTCCTCTCCCCGCAAATGGACTTCCATGCGCGATCTCCTGGGCAGCGGCGAGTCGGACACCGTGTTCGTGGCGGAGGTCGACGACGAAGGCCTGGCCCACCTGCGCTTCGGCGACGGCGAACACGGGCTCCGGCCCGCGGCTGGAACGGGGTTCCAGGCGAGCTACCGGATCGGGAACGGGGCCGCCGGCAACATTGGAACGGGGTCGCTGGCGACCCTGGTCTCCACGGTCCCGGGATTGCAAGGCGTGGACAACCCCCTACCGGCCGGCGGGGGACTGGACCCGGAAACCGTCCAGCAGGTGCGCGACCGCGCCCCCATGGCATTTCGCACCCAGCGGCGCGCCGTCACCGAGGCCGACTACGCCGCCGCCACCCTGGCGCTGCCCGGGGTGCAGGACGCCGCGGCCACCTTCCGCTGGACGGGAAGCTGGACCACGGTCTTCGTCTCCGTGGACCGATCCGGAGGCCTGGATCTGGATGACGATTTCCGGCAGATCGTGGAATCCGGTCTGGACCGGGTGCGGATGGCGGGACACGACCTGGAGATCGAGGGGCCCCTGTACGTGCCGCTGGAGGTGGAGCTCTCCGTGTGCGTGGATCCCGACCACTTCCGCCAGGACGTGGAGAAGGCCCTTTTCGCCGCCTTCGCCCAGGGACCGGGACCCGATGGCGGTCCGGGGATCTTCTCCCCGGGTCGGTTCGGCTTCGGGCAGAGCGTCTTCTCCAGCCTGTTCCTGGCTGCCGCCCAGGACGTGGAAGGCGTGAGCCATGTGGAGGCGACGGTGTTCCGAAGACAAGGCGACGGATCCGACGCCGCGCTGAAAGCGGGACGGATCGACGTCGGACGTCTGGAGGTGGTCCGGCTGGAGAACAATCCGGATTTCCCCGACCGGGGGGTGTTCCACCTGAAGATGCTGGGAGGCAAATGATGGCCTGGGACGGAATCGACCGCATCGCGACCTGCACACCATCCGCTCCCTGCGGCTGTTCCGACTGCGGGAGCTGCCAGGGATTGACGCTTCGCACGCCCAAGCTGGTCTGGAACCGCCCGGGGCTCTCGACCCTCTCCTACCGGATCGGTCTGCACGGTGATTTCAAGGCCAGCCTGCTTTCCCGATACTCCTCCATCGACCCCGCCCTGCCCCGCCTGACCACCCGCGAGGACGCCGACTTCTCCGTGGGACTGGCCGACGCCTTCGCGGTCATGGCCCACACCCTGACCTTCTACCAGGAACGGATCGCGGTCGAGTCCTACCTCCGCACGACCACCGAGCGCTATTCCGTGCGCGAGCTGGCCCGGGAACTCGGCTACGAACTGGGGCCGGGCGTGGCCGCTTCCACCTACATCGCCTTCACGCTGGACACCCCGCAGGGACAGCCCCCCGCCCAGGCGAGCATCGCCCTGGGCACGCAGGTCCAGAGCATTCCTGGACCCAAGGAGAGCCCGCAGGTGTTCGAGACCGTGGAAGCGGTGGACGCCCGGGGTGAATGGAATTCGCTGCCCGCGCAGACCACGCAGACGCTGCTCCCACAGGCGGGAGACACCTCGGCGTGGTTGGCGGGGACCTCGACCCTGCTGAAGCCGGGCGATGCCATCCTGCTCACGGGCCCCGGCTTCGAGGACGGTTCCGATCCCACCGCCTGGTATTTCCGGCGGATCGCTGCGGTCCAGCCCTACCCGGCCGCCAATGGAGGCTCCACCCGCGTCGACTGGGAGGGCGCGCTCGAGCTCCCTGGCGGGGCGGATCCGTTGGAGGGCGACCCGAAGCTGCGCGCCTTCCGGATGCGGGCGAACGTGTTCGGCTACAACGCCCCGCTGTGGAAGTCGATCCCCGACGAAATGAAGGCGGCCTACCTGGGCATCGCCGTCGGGAACCTGACCAGCGCCGACGAAGCGGAATGGCCATCGTTCACCATCGCCTCGCCGCGCATCGGGAACGCCTACCAGGTCCATGGACACCACTTTTCTCCGGACTCCATCGATCTGGAGGCCGTGTACCAGGAAATCCGTCCCGGCAGCCTCGCCGTGCTGGTCTCGCCGTCCGACGGTCCCACACTTTCCCTCGTGGACGCCGCCGTGGAGTCCGGCAGGGCCCAGTTCGGACTCGCCGGCAAGACCACGCGACTGACGCTGGACCCCTCGGCGATTTCCCCGTTCCTGGACGAGGTGCGCACCACCTCCGTCTTCGCGCACGACGACCTCCTGCCCTTCGCCGAGGGACCCGCCAGGGACTACCGGGTCGGCAATCCCCTTCAGGGGCTTCCCCTGGACAACGGCGCGTTGGTTCCCATGGCCGGACAGTTCCTGTACCTCCAGGACTTCGCCCCCGAGTTCGATGGTGGAAGGAACATCGCGGTGCAGGGCCGGCGTTGCCGGGTGCGCGCGCCGCACGGTGCGAACGCCCTTTCCTTCTCCTTCGGGAACGGAGACTCCCGCGGCTTCAACCCCGACGAGAGCCTGGTGGTCCTGTCCCTTCCGACGCCGCACCCGACCTTGACCGGGCAGTGGGTGTGGTCGCTGCAGGACGACGGCGGCATCCAAGGCCAAACCACGGCACCCGCCGACCAGCTGCGGATCTCCGCATCCCTGGCCACCGACGACGTTGTCGCCGAAGTGGTGGGAGTCCAGGACTCCTGGTCGGATTCCGACTTCCGCGCGGTGATCTGGCTGGATGCGGATCTCGCGAACGTCTTCGATCCCGCCGCCACGAACGTGCTGGGGAACGTCGCCTACGCCACCCAGGGACAGACGCGCACCGAGATCCTGGGAAGCGGAGACGCCACGGTCGCGGGACAGTCGTTCGCGCTCAAGCAACCGCCCTTGACCTGGATTCCCTCCACGGCCCCCGGCGGGGTCTCCTCCACCCTGCACGTCTACGTCAACGGCGTGGAGTGGATGGAAGTCCCCAGCTTCTACGGTCGGGGACCCGGAGAAAAGATCTTCGTCACGCGCCGCGACGAAAGCGGCGGCACCACGGTCCGCTTCGGCGACGGCCTTGCCGGGGCTCGGCCGGCCACCGGCCAGAACAACCTCACGGCCCGCTATCGCCAAGGAATCGGAACCGGGGGGAACGTGAAGACGGGACAGCTCTCCATCCTGCTCAATCCTCCGCTCGGGGTGCGGCTCGCCACCAATCCGGTTCCGGCCACCGGTGGGGACGATCCCCAGACGCTGGACGACGCCCGCGCCAATGCGCCGCTTTCCGTCCTGACCCTGGATCGGGTGGTCTCTTCGGAGGACTTCGCGAATTTCGCCCTCTCCTTCGCGGGCATCCGCAAGGCAATGGCCTCGTGGTTCCGCTCCCGCGAGCACGAGGGCGTCTTCCTGACCGTGTGCGGCCCGGGGGGGAACGATCCGGGAGCGACCACGCTGGAGAACCTGGTCCAAGCCATCGCGCTGGCCGGGGATCCCAACGTCGCGGTGCGCACGGCCACTTGCCGGATCGCCACCTTCGCGCTTTCCGCCAGGCTCTCGCTGGCCGACGGGTACCAGTCGGAAAACGTCTTCCCCGCGGTCCAATCGCTGCTGGGCCGGACCTTCGGATTCGACGCCCGGGGATTCGCGCAGGGGGTGGCCCAAAGCGAGATCGCCGCCGCCCTCTATTCCGTGGAAGGCGTGGTCGCGGTCGTGATCAGCCTGTTCCAGCGCACCGACGACACCTCGGTGGACGTGTCCGACTTGCTCGTCTCCGCCTCGGCGGACCCGAGCACCGGCCTGGGCGCCGAGCTCCTGCTGCTGGACCCCGCGCTCGTGGGATTGGAGGTCCTGTCGTGAACTTCGACACCAAGTCCCTCTACGATCTCCTGCCTTCGTTCTGGAAGCTGCGCGACCTCTCCGCCGGGGCTCCGGCGGGACCCGACGGCCTGCCTCGAAGCCCCTTGTGGGTCCTGCTCCAGGCCTTCTCCGCGGAACTCGCCGGCCTGGAAGAAAATCTGGATCAGCTCTACGACGACCAGTTCATAGAAACCTGCGCGGACTGGGCGGTGCCCTACATCGGGGACCTGATCGGGTACCGATCGCTGTACGGCGTGACCCCCCAGGTGGCGAGCCCCCGGGCCGAAGTCGCGGACACCATCGCGCTGCGCCGGCGCAAGGGCACGGTCATGGTGCTGGAGCAGTTGGCCCGCGACGTCACCGGTTGGGAAGCCCACGCCGTGGAATGTTTCCAGATCCTGTCGTGGAGCCAGTGCATGAAGCACCTGCGCCCGGGGAAAGGCGGCACGGCCGACCTTCGCGACGCCGATTCCACGGCGCGGGTTGGCGGAGCCTACGACTCCCTCCCGAGGTCCATCGACGTGCGGCGGATCGCGGACCGCGCCGGACGGTGCAACATCCCCGACATCGCCATCTTCCTGTGGCGTCTGCGCCCACGGCCCTTGCGGGGATCTCCGGTCGTGGCGACGGATTCCGTTCGCCTGCGCTTCCATCCGCTGGGGATCGACCACCCCTTGTTCTTCCGCGGTCGGCAGGTCCAGGGAGATCTCCAGTTCCTGGCCGTCCCGGGAGACACCCCGGACCCGATCGGGCGTCGGTTCCTGGATGCCTCCATGGACGTCCTCTACGGCGATCCCGGCAATTTCCGGATCCTGGTGGACGGGACTGACGTCGTGCCGCCCGGCACCGCGCCGTCGGCGGCGCTGTGCTCCTGCGACCTGGACGATCTGGACCCGGCGCTGGGAGACGCCGGGGGCTGGGCCCACCTTCCCGCCGCCGGTGGCCGCATCGCCGTCGATCCGGTGCTGGGTCGCATCGCCTTGCCGCCGGAACTCGCGGGCAAGAGCGTTTCGGTGTTCTTCCACTACGCCTTCGCGGCCGACATCGGGGGCGGAGACTACGCCCGCACCGCCTCCTTCGCCGCCTTCCCGGCCCCGCCCACCATGGTGAAGGTGCCGTCGGACCAGCCGACCATCACCGCCGCCCTGGCCTACCTGGCAGGCCTGTCCGCCCAGGACCAGGCCGACGCCGTCGTGGAGGTCGAGGACAACGGCTTGTACGCGGAGACGCCCGTGGTGACCGTCGCCGCCTCGCAGCGCCTGGAGATCCGGTCTTCCGACGGAAACCGTCCCCACCTCCTGCTGGGTGGGGATCTCGCGGTGTCCGCGGCGGCGGGGTCCGTCGTGTCCCTGAACGGATTCCTGGTGAGCGGCGGCGCCGTCCACCTCTCGGGCACGCCCGAATCCTTCGCGATCTCCCACTGCACCCTGGTGCCCGGACGGAGCCTGTCTCCGGACGGATCCCCTCTCGCGCCCCACGCGCCGAGCCTGGTCTGCGACCCCCCCGGGTTCGACCCCAACTCCGACAAGACCGTGGCCGTCTCCGTCGACCACTGCATCCTGGGTCCGGTCCGGGTACCCGCGGACGGAATCCGTCTGACCGTCCTGGATTCCGTGTTGGATTCCCCCGACCGCGACCCCACCTCGGCCGTGGCCGCGTTGGCCGCCTCCGACGACGGGACGGTCGCAGGGCCGCCATCCACCCTCCAGAGATGCACCGTCCTGGGCCGGATCCACGTGCGTGAACTCGACCTCGCCTCCGACTGCCTGGTGGACGGGACCGCCCAGGTGGACCGCCGCCAGGCCGGTTGCGCCCGCTTCTCGTACTTCGCGCCGGATTCCGTCCTGCCCCGCGCCTTCCGCTGCCAGCCGACCACCGCGATCGGCGAGGCATGGGACAAGCTGCAGACCGCACAGGGAGGGACTCCCCTCACCTTGGCCCAGAAGGACGCCGCACGCGTCCTGGTGGAAAACCGGCTGCGCCCGGATTTCGCCGAAACCCGCTACGGGCGACCCTCCTACGGACTCCTGAGCGAGGCCTGCGCGACCGAGATCGCCGCAGGGGCCTCCGACGAGTCCGAGATGGGCGCCTTCCACGACCTGTTCCAGCCCCAAAAGGAAGGGAACCTCCGCATCCGGCTGGAGGAGTACCTGCGCTTCGGGCTGGAAGCCGGGATTTTCCACGCGACCTGAACAGCGAACGACCGCACCGCCGAAAGGACACATCCATGCCCGGAGATTTCAGCCGACAGACCTACCGACCCGAGAGGCACTACGGTCGGGTGCTGCTGCAGCAAGGTCGCGTCCAGCTCGACGCCGACTGGAACGAGCAGCAGCAGATCCACCAGCGCCGCCAGGAGACGGAAACCCTGGACGTCGTCGGTGCTTCCGGCGCACCCCTCCACGACGCCGGTTTCCAGCTGGGCGTGCAATCCGGCAGATTGAACCTTTCCCCGGGACGCATGTACGTGAACGGCATCCTGTGCGAGCAGGACCTGCCGAACTCGCCGCTCTATTTCGACGAGCAGCCGGACTGTCCGGTTCCTTCCGGGACGCTTCCCGGGCTTTCCGGACCTCCCGCCGCGGGGAGGTACGTCGCCTACCTGGACGTCTGGGAACGGCACCTCTCCTCCATCGAGGATCCCGACATCCGCGAGACCGCCCTGGGGGGACCCGACACCTGCACCCGCGTCAGGACCGTCTGGCAGGCGAAGCTCGAATCCATCGCGACCGGCGGCCACTGCACGGACTTCGTTCCACCGGCCTCCAGCACCGGCACGATGCAGGCGCAGGTGACGGGGACCGGTGCCACGGACGCCTGCCTGATCCCTCCCACCGCGCAGTACACCGGACTGGAGAACCAGCTCTACCGCGTGGAGGTCCACGTTCCCGGAGACCTCTCCACCGCCACCTTCAAGTGGTCCAGGGAGAACGCGTCCGTGGCCTCCGCGATCGAATCCGTCTCCGGTCAAGTCCTGACCATGCACGACTTGGGTCGGGACACGGTGCTGGGCTTCGGCGACGGACAGTGGGTGGAACTCCTGGACGACGCCGCGGAGCTCGATTCGCAGGCCGGGACCCTGCTCCAGATAGATACCGTGGACCGGCCCAACCTCAAGGTGAACATCAAGGCCGCGACCCCGGTCTCCTCCTTCGATCCCAACGGCCACCCGAAGCTGCGCCGCTGGGAAAATCCGGACGGCTCCCCGACCACCGGCATCGCCATGACCGGAGGCTGGCAGGATCTGGAGGCGTCCATCCAGGTGCAGTTCGCCGCCGGAACCTACCGAAGCGGGGACCATTGGCTGATCCCGGCCCGCACGGCCGTGGACGCCGACACCGGTGTCATCGAGTGGCCCACGGATCCGGTCTCGGGAAATCCGCTGGCTCTCCCGCCCGCGGGGATCGTCCATTCCTACGCGGTGCTGGGCACCGCGGATTTCGTCGGGACGGCCTTCGACCCCACCACCCTCTCGGACTGCCGCAACATCTTCCCCCCGTTGACGGAAATCGACTGCGGCTGCGGCTGTTCGGTTTCCGCCAAGCCCGGAGCGGGCTGGGAATCCGTCTTCGCGAACATCCCCGCCGGGCAGGACGCCAGCATCTGCCTGCCTCCCGGCACCTTTCCCCTCCCAAATCCCCTGGTGGTGTCGGGAAAGGGAAATCTCAAGATCGCGGGATCGGGCCCGGCTTCGAAGATCGTGGTCTCCTCGTCCGAAGGCGGCCTCCTCTTCCAGGGTTGCGCCTCCGTGGAGATCTCCGACCTGTCCATCCAGGCCGGCACGGTCTCGCGCCAGGGAGGTCTGCAGGGAGTTCTGGATTTCCAAGGGGTGCCCAAGGTCGTGGTCCGGTCGGCGCTCGTGCGCAACGCGTCGGCCGCCGCCGCGGGCTCGGCCTGCATCCGCATCCTGGATGCGGGGGTCGACGGGAAAGCCGTCGCCGTGGACGCGCGCGTGATCGGATGCGATCTGGTCGTGGGGGCCTTGCAGGCCGGGATCCTGGTGGTGGGGCCGGACCGGCTCGCGGTCTTGGACAATTTCCTCCAGGTGGACCCCGAGGCCACCGCCCCGGCGGCGCGGATCCTGGCCACCGACATGGCGCTGCGCGCGGCCATGAGGAGGCAGCTTCTCTCCGGCGCGGTCCAGGTGGATGCCGCGAAGACGCGGGCCGCCACCGACGCGTCCGCCACCGAAACAAAGGCGACCGTGGCCAAGGCCCGTGCGATCCTCTCCGCCAAGGCGGGTCAAGGCCCCCAACCGGCGCTGAACGACCAGGTGACCGCGAACGGAATCACCGTCCGGTTCCAGACCCCGCCCGCATTGGTCGGAAAATGGCAGGCCTTGGTGGATCAGGCGGCCAAGGCATCCCCGGTCTCCACCGGAAACGACCTGATCGCGCTCCTGAAGAAGAGTTCCGACCATCTGATCCTGGGGAATTCCGGCCTGGTGGCCGGAAAGGAGATCTCCCACGTCGTCGCCGGCATCCTGGGTGCCGACCTGGTGGCGGGCATGCAGGGAATCGTGGTGGCGGGAAATCGGAGCGGGGACGTGCGCATCGCGGGGAACACCCTCCGGGGCTTCGTGATGGGCATCCACTGCGGGTTCAGCCACAGGGGGCAGAAACCCGGCGAGTTCGACCAGGCCACCGTGCTCAGGATCTCGGGAAACACCGTGGACGTGGGGATCCCGGACATCGGGGCGGGGGAACGCCACGGGATCTTCGTGGGGAACGTATCGGCGGCCTGGATCGAAAACAACAGGGTGAGCATCGTGCGGGGACCCCAGTCTCTGAAGCTTCCGGTCGACGGCATCCGCGCCTACGGCCTGTTCGGGCGCATCCTGATCATCCGCGCCAACGAACTCCTGGGGGCGACCACCGGCATCCTCGTGCACCCGACGAATCCGATCCCCGGCCAATACAACGTCGCCACCAAGAACCAGTGGCTGGTGGCCGACAACATGAGCCCCAACGCACAAGCCGCGGTGGTCGCCCCCGCGACCGTGCGCAAGGTGGAGAACTACGCATGAGTCGGCGCCTCGAAGGATTCATTTTCTTCGCTGAGGATTTGCTTTGCGGTGCTTCCGGAGATATATTCGAGTCTCCATGACGCTGCCCTTGGTAGGGTATGGCTGCTAGCTCTGGCGTAAGCCTCTGTCGAAACAGTCTAGGCGGTTCGAATCCGGTCATGGTCTAAAAAAGGGAACGCAAGTTCCCATTTTTCGTTTTCGCTCCGGGATCCGTCACGGTCGTGCGCGAATCACCCGAGCCTGGAAGATCAGCCCCCGATCTTCCAGAACTTCCGCTTGCCCGCCTTGAGCACGAACGCCGCCGCGGGCAGGGCTGCACCGAGGTCCGAGACCTTGTCCCCATCCACTTGCACGCCGCCGTTCTGCACCAGCTTCTTGCCTTCCCGGCGCGAGGGCACGGCACCCACGGCAACCAGGAGATCCAGGATACCGGCCCAGGCGGCGTCGCGCGAAACCTCGGGGGTGTCGTCGGGCAACGCGTCTCCGTGGTGCACCGCCGTCTCCAGCTTGGCCGCCTCCAGGGCCGCCGTCTCTCCATGGTACTGGCGGACGATCTCCGAAGCCAACCATGCCTTCCAGGAATTGATGGCCGCCCCGAAGCTGGCGACGCGATCCTTCCAGTCGGCGATTTCCGTCAACGGAAGGTCGGTGAGGAGCGTGGTCCAGCTCTCCACCTGGGAATCGGGGATGGAATAGACCTTGTGGTACATCACCTGCGCGGGTTCGGCGATCCCCACGTAGTTGCCCAGGGACTTGGACATCTTCTCGCGCCCGCAGGTTCCCAGCAGGATGGGCATGAAAAGCCCCACCTGGGGTTCCTGGACCGGCATCCCGAAGATTCCGGGGAGGTCGGGATCGCGCTGCAGCTCCCGACCCCGCAGGACGTTGAACTTCTGGTCGGTGCCGCCCAGTTCCACGTCGGCGCGGACCATCACGCTGTCCAGCCCCTGCATGAGGGGATAGAGGAATTCGTGCAGCGAGATGGGATTGCCCGCGGCATGGCGGTTCTGGAAATCCTCGCGCTCCAGCATCTGGGCCACGGTGATGCGCGACATCAGCTCGGTGGTCTGGGAGAAGGTCGTCTTCCCGAACCAATCGCCGTTGTAGACGATTTCCGTCTTGTCGCGGTCCACGATGCGGAAGAACTGCTCCTTGTAGGTCTCGGCGTTGGCCAGGACCTGGGCGTGCGAGAGCCGCGGGCGCGTCTTGTTCTTGCCGGAGGGATCGCCCACGGTGGCGGTGTAGTCGCCCACGATCAGGACCACCTGGTGCCCCAGGTCCTGGAACTGCCGGAGCTTGCGCATCACCACGGTGAAGCCCAGATGGATGTCCGGGGCGGTGGGATCCACGCCGAGCTTGATCCGCAGCGGAACACCCGTGGCCACCGAACGCTCCAGCTTGGCCAGAAGCTCCTTCTCGTCGATGAGTTCCAGGACGCCGCGCTTCAGCAGGTCCAGTTGTGCCCGGGCGCTCGTCATTCGAAGCGGCAGAGGTAGGCGCTGGTCTCCAGGGCGCGCACCCGGAACTTGGCGGTGCCGGGGATGTTGGCGGTGACGCCCGGGCCGTAGGCCTTGAACCCTCCGGCCACGCCGGGGATCTGCAACTCCCATTTGCCCGATACCAGCGTCATCTCCTCCGGCGATCCCGTCCCGAACTCGTACTCTCCGGCTAGGAGCACGCCCACGGTCTGGTTGCCCGCGCTGTTGCTGAGCTTCAGCGACTTGACCTTGCCCTCGAAATACTCGTTGACCTGGATTCCCATGATTCATTTCCTGTTGATGTGGTGGAGATGGAAAAACTTAGGTTTTATCGGCATTTCCGGCTCTTTGCCCTCCCACCGCGTCCTCCGCCCGTTATTGCTCCGGGGTGAAAGGGGGCCTCAGCCTCCCTTCCCCGGTTCGCGGATCTCCACCTTGTACTGGTACCCCTGCTCCACCAGGAAGAGCTGGCGGTGCATGGCGAACTCCTGCTCCCGCGTGTCGCGGGTCACGAGCGTGTAGAAATGGGCCTGGCGCCCGTCTTCCTTGGGCCGCAGGATGCGTCCCAGGCGCTGCGCCTCTTCCTGACGGCTTCCGAACGTCCCCGACACCTGCACCATCACCGACGCCTCCGGCAGGTCGATCGCGAAGTTCCCCACCTTGCTCACGATCAGGCAGCGCAGCCGACCCTCGCGGAAGTCGCCGTAGAGCACCTCGCGCTCGCGCTGCGGGGTCTTGCCGGTGATCAGCGGGAGGTCCAGGTCGACCGCGAGCTGCTCCAATTGCGCCAGATATTGTCCGATCACCAGGATGGGCTCGCCCGGATGGGCTTCGATCAGCTCCTCCACCACCGCCTTCTTGGCGGGGTTCTCCGAGGCGATGCGCACCTTCTCGCGGTCCGAGGCCTGCGCGTATTCCACGTAGCGGGCCAGGGGCTGGGGAAGACGGATCTCGGTGCAGGTGGCGGTGGCGATCCACCCCTGCGCCTCCAGGGTCTTCCAGGGCACGTCGTAGCGCTTGGGCCCGATCAGGGCGAACACGTCGCCCTCCTTGCCGTCCTCGCGCACCAGGGTGGCGGTGAGGCCCAGGCGCCGGGTGGCCTGCACCTCCGCCGAGACGCGGAACACGGGCGCAGGCAGAAGGTGCACCTCGTCGTAGACGATGAGTCCCCATTTCCGCGCCTGGAACAGGCCGAAGTGCGGAAAGGATTCGTCCTTGGTCTTGCGGTAGGTGAGGATCTGGTAGGTGGCCAGGGTCACCGGTTTGATGTCCTTGATCTGGCCCGTGTACTCCCCCACCTGGTCCGCCGTCAGCGTGGTCTTGTCCAACACCTCGCGGATCCACTGCCGGACGGCCATCACGTTGGTGGTCAGGACCAGGGTGTGGCACTGGCACAGGTTCATGGCGCCCAGGGCCACCACGGTCTTGCCCGCGCCGCAGGGCAGGACCACCGTGCCCGCGCCGCCCCGGGCGGAACCCGCGGCGTAGAAGATCTCCGCGGCTTCCATCTGGTAGGCGCGCAGGTTGAACGGCTTGCCGGTGAGGGCCTGCTCCCGAAGCGTGAAGGAGAGGGGATCGCCCACGGTGTACCCGGCCAGATCCTCCACGGGAAGTCCGGCCAAGGTGAGAGCGAGCTTGAGGTGGCCCCGGAAACGCCCATCCACCAGGCATCGGTCCGGGGAAATCTGGTCCAGGAGCCAGGGCTGCGCGGCCTTCACATGTCGCGCCTCCATCAGGGTCAGGGGATCGCGGGCGGTCAGGAGCAGGTCGTCTCCCACGCGTTCCAGGCGCAGCGTCCCGTAGCGGCCCATGTACTGCGTGATCTCGCGGGTCACGGTCTGGGGAACGGGAAAGCGGCTGTGCTCGGAAAGGGCCTCCAGCACCTGCTCCGCCGTGCGTCCGGTCGCCGCGGCGTTCCAGAGGCTCAGGTGGGAGATGCGGTAGGTGTGCACGTACTCGGGGCTTTTGACAAGTTCTGTGAAGGGAGCGATGGCGTCGCGGGCGGCGAGGTACCCCGGTCCTTCCGTTTCCAGGAGGAGGGTCATATCGCCTTGGACAATCAGAGGCTTTTCGGACATGAGGGGGGGAAATCTAGGTCCCGCCGGGGTCTCCACGGGTCGGTTACCGCCTTCCCGTGCGAAATTGCAGCCCTCCGCCACCCCGAGCCATTGTTGACCTATCTTCACCATCCATGGCCCAGGCCCCCATCCTGCATGCCCCGGACAGCCCCTTCGCCCAGCTCCTGCGCAGTCTGCGCGTGGCCTCCCGGCTGGACTCGACGATCCTCCTCCTCGGGGAATCCGGAACGGGGAAGGAAGTCTGCGCCCGGCACCTGCACGAATGCAGCAAGCGCTCAGAGGGTCCGTTCGTGGCCGTCAACTGCGCGGCCATCCCCCCTTCCCTGCTGGAAAGCGAACTCTTCGGACACGAACGCGGATCGTTCACCGGGGCCAACGCGCAGAGGACGGGCCGGTTCGAACAGGCCGGCGGAGGCACCCTGTTCCTGGACGAGATCGGCGAATTGTCGCATCCCGCCCAGGCCTCCATCCTGCGGGTGCTGCAGGAAAGGCGCGTCTGCCGAGTCGGCGGCACGGAGGAGATCGAGGTCGATTTCCGTCTGGCCGCCGCCACCCACCGCGACCTCTGGGCCATGGTCCGGGCGGGGACGTTCCGGCAGGACCTCTACTTCCGCATCCACGTGGTCGCCTTCCGGGTTCCTCCTCTGCGCGAGAGGATGGACGACATCCCCCATCTCGCCAAGGGGCTTTTGGCCCGGGTCTGCGCCCGGCTGCGCGAGCCCTCCCCGCGCCTGGACCCGGTGGGTCTGCAGGAGATGATGCGCTACGACTGGCCCGGCAACGTGCGCGAGCTGGAAAACCTGATCGAACGGTTCGTGGCGCTCCACCCCATGGGAGTCCAGCTCAAGGACCTGGTGCAGGAAGGTCGGCTCCGCCAGTCCACGCCTCCTTCGGACCCGCTGGCGCGAGACCGCCGGGATTTGCAGGAACTGCTCGTCCGACACGGCGGCCACAGGGAACGCGCCGCGCAGGAACTGGGCATCACCCGTCGCGCGCTGACCTATCGGCTCCAGCGCACGGGACTGACGCGGTTGCGGACCCGGAATCAGTCCCCGGGCCTCTAAAGCGCCTCGAGGAGGATGGCTTCGATCTCCACGGGGGAAAGCTCCACCGGATTCCCCCGCATGGAGCTCGCGCGCATGCCCGCCTCGCGCACGGAGGGGATGTCGGTTTCCGTCATTCCCCACCGCGACAAGGGCGGTGCCAGGGCCTTTTCCGCCATGGCCTCGAGGACGCGCAGGCCGTCGGCGAGCGTCGCGTCCCGCCTCCCGGTCAGGACGCGGGAGGCATCCAGGAACCGTTCCCGGACGGAGTCGCCGGACCGTTCCAGCGCCGCGACGTTGGCCTTCCAGGCGGGGACCAGGAGCCGCGCGCAGACCGCGCCGTGTGGGCAGGGGAACATCCCGCCCAGGGGTGCGGCCAAGCCGTGGACGGCCCCCAGCCGGGCGTTGGCCAGGGCCATGCCCGAGAAGAGGCTGGCCAGGGCCAGATCCGACCGCGCGGAAAGATCCAAGGGGTCGCGCAAGGCCGCGGGCAGGGCCCGCACGGAAAGCGGGATCCCCTGTCGGCAAATGGCGTCCGTCAGAGGGTTGGCGAAGCGCGACAGCAACGGTTCCACCAGTTGGGTCAGGGCGTCCATTCCGGTCCAGGCGGTCAGGTCGCGGGGGGCCCCCACGGCATAGCTGGGATCCACCACGGCAAGGCGGGGCATCAACTGGGGTCCGCGCAGGCTCACCTTGACGGTTCCCGTGGACAGCACCGCGTTTCGGGTGGCCTCGGCACCCGTTCCCGCGGTGGTGGGAACCGCCGCGAAAGGGAGGCCGGGTCCACGCAGCGGCAACCCCTTCCCCACCACCTCCAGATGGTCCATGGGATCGGATCCACAGGGTGCCAGCGCCGCGATGGCCTTTCCCAGGTCCAGCACGCTGCCACCGCCCAAGCCCACCACGGCCTGGGCCTGGAAGGTCCTCGCGACTTCCAACCCCGAGGCCAGATCCTCCACATGCGGCTCCCTGGACAGGGAAATCTCCCGAAGTTCGGCACCACCCAGGAGCAATGCTTCGCGCAGAGGCGCCGCCCGTTCGGGACGGGAACCGGTCACCAGCAGGATCCGCCTTCCCCAGCCAACAATTTCCGTCGCCGCCTCGGCGGACCTCCCCGGTCCGAAGAGGATCTTCCCGGGGGCGGAGAACTCGAAATTCACCACGCCTGGGCGTCCGGATGGATCTCGCGGTACTTGACGGAGCGGCGCGGCTCGGCCATCATCGGTTCCACGGCGTCGCGCCACCGCAGGTAGTGCGCCGTTTCCTTGTGGGCGGCCGGGGCCAGGTCGTCGCGGTAGGCCTCCACCAGGGCGAACCGGGTGGGATCCCCGGACTCCTGGACCACGTCGAAGCGGGCCACGCCGGGCTCGAGCAGGCTTTGGCGGGCGTTCTCAACCGTCGCGGCGCGGAAGGCCTCTTCGCTTCCCGGGTGGACGCGGACCAGCACGTGGACGATCAGCACGGGATGCCGTTCCCGATCAGCCCGTGGTGCGCAGGCCGGAGGCGATGGCGTTGACCGTGACCAAAAGCTGCACCAGGACGTCCTCCCATTCCGGGGTGCCGGGAGAAAGGCTCCGCCACCTCACCACGAGTCCCACCTGCAGATGGTGCAGTCGGCGCAGGGCCTCCGACCGGAGATTGAGGCTGCGCGCCATCCGCTGGCGCCTGTCCTCGAACCTGGCCCCGTAGATCTCTTCCAGGAGGTCCGCGGTGCGATGGAATTCGGCGCGCAACCGCGCCAGGAAGCGGTCCCGGAGCGCGGGATCCTCCACCATCGTGGCGTAGAGATCCCAGACCTCCGTGTCCGCGGTGGCGATGGTGGTCTCCACGTTGGCCAGGACGTAGCGCAAGAGCGGCATGCCGTCGAGCGAGGTCCGCAAATGGATCCACTCTTCCGGGCGCTCGTTCCGGAGCTTCTCCAGGGCGGCGC
>CAYXXL010000015.1:0-18613 GCA_964469025.1 uncultured Fibrobacteria bacterium | reverse complement strand
CGGGACCGGGACGGCGGGCAGCTATTCGATCACGAAGGGAACGCTCTCCGCCGGGCCCAACTACAGCATCGTGTTCACGGGGGCGAATCTCGTGATCAAACCCGGAACGGACGCTTTGGCCGTCAGGCCCAGCCTGGTGCCCTCGGCACCCCAAGAGCTGGCAGCGAACATTGGCCAGGCCTTCGCCTCTCCCGCCACCGGGTCCGGACGTGCGGAGCTTGGAACCGGCCCGGTTTCCGGCGGCGAGAGCGCGCAGACGGTGGATTTGCTTCTGACGGGGCCGGGAAGCGTCTCCGTGGCCATCTACGACAACCTGGGCACTCTGGTGATCTCGTTTGTCCGCGACATCGCGCGGATGGACCTGTACGATCTGAAGGCGACAAAGGATGGACGCTGGATCCTACCCCTTTCCTGGAATCTGCGTGCCCAGAACGGCATCGCGGTGCCCACCGGGGTATACCTGTGGAAGATCGACATCCAGACCCTGGACGGACAGAAGCTGGACATCGTGAGGAAGCTCGGGGTCCGCGAAACCAGGTGAGGGCTCGCGCTCCTCGGGTGCGGGTTTCCGGCGAGCCTTCGGCAGATCGACCGTACCGCGGGGCGGGAAGCCGATCTAGGTTTGACGTTCCATCGCCATCCATGAGCCGAAGGGAAATTCCGTGAAGATCGTCGTCGCCGGTGGAGCCGGGTACATTGGCAGCCATGTGAGCCATCGCCTCGTGGAGGCGGGCCACGAAATCACCGTGCTGGACAACCTCTCCACCGGTTTGCGCGGTTCCGTTCCCGCAGGGGCGGAATTCGTCCACGCCGACGTTGCCGACCCGCTCGCCGCGCGCCAGGCGCTTTCCGGTGTGGATGCGATCGTGTACCTAGCGGCCCAGAAGAACGCGGGTGCCAGCATGCTGGAGCCGGTCCAGTACACCCGCAGCAACATCCAGGCGACCCTCTCCTTCCTGGATGCGGCCATCGACCGCGGGGTCAAGTACGTGGTGTTCAGCTCGTCGGCGGCGACCTACGGGGAGCCCGTGTACCTGCCCATCGACGAGGACCACCCGAAGGAACCCACCAACTACTACGGCTTCACCAAGCTCGAGACGGAACGGATCCTGGGTTGGTACGACCGCCTGCTGGGACTGCGGTCGGCCTGCCTGCGGTACTTCAACGCCGCCGGCTACGACCCCGCCGGACGGATTTCGGGACTGGAGCGCAACCCCGCCAACCTGATCCCGGTGGTGATGGAGGTGGCCTGCGGGATCCGGCCAGGCATGAGCGTCTTCGGCACCGACTATCCCACCCCGGACGGCACCTGCATCCGTGACTACATCCACGTTTCCGACCTGGCCGAGGCCCACCTGCTGGCCCTCGGGCAACTCGAGAGGGGGAACCCTTCCTTCGCCGTGAACCTGGGAACCGGGCGCGGCGATTCCGTGATGGAGGTCATCCACGCGGCCGAAAAGGTCACGGGACGGAAAGTGTCACGCAAGCTGGTGGGTCGTCGCGAAGGGGACCCCTCGGAACTGTGGGCCTCGGGCGCCTTGGCCAAGGAGAAGCTGGGCTGGGAGCCGCGCCATTCCGACCTCGAGACCATCCTCTCCTCGACCTGGAGGGCATACCGGGCGAACGGTCTGGTGCGGTAGGGCCGCTTCAGGGGAGCGGTCGCGGCACCGGTTTCAGGTGACCGAAGATCGCCTCCTCCACCAGGCAGCACAGGATGTGTCCCACGAGGATGTGGGATTCCTGGATGCGGGGTGTTTCGTTCGAGGGGACCCGGATGCAGAGATCGCAGAGGGCCGCCATCCTGCCGCCGTCGGCGCCGGTGAGCCCGACGGTCCGGATGCCCTTCTCCTTGCAGGCGGACAGGGCCTGTAGGATGTTCGTGGAGTTCCCCGAAGTGGAGATCCCGACGAAAACGTCGCCCTCGGTTCCCTGGGCCTGCACCTGTCGGGAAAAGACCTTCTCGTAGCCGTAGTCGTTCCCGATGGCGGTGAGGATGGAGGTGTCGGTGGTCAAAGCGATGCTGGGCAGGCCCGGTCGATCGAAGTGGAACCTGCTCACGAATTCGCCGGCGATGTGCTGTGCGTCCGCGGCGCTGCCGCCGTTGCCCGCCAGAAGGGTCTTCCTTCCATTCCGGTAGGCGTCGATCACGAGCTCGGCGACCAGCAGAATCTGTCCGCGGACCGCGGAATCCCCCAGGAGGAGCCGCTTCACTTCGATGGACTCCTGGATCTGCCGTCCGATGGCTTCCTGCATCAGGCTCATCTCGATCCTCCTCGTTCGATGCGTGCGTCGTCGATCTTCCCCCCGGAGGCATTCGCGCTCCACGGCGGGGCATCCGAATATGCACTCGGAGCGATCACCCGAACACGTCCACCACCCACCCGCCGTCGGGTAGGGGGTTGAGCGTGTGGATCCCCGACGCCCCGCGGGGAGGGTCGATGCGTCCCACCGTGGTCGCGACCCATTCCGCCGGCGAGAGCGCCTCGATCCGCTGGATCAGGATGCCGGTACCGTAGCCGCCCCGGCAGTCCTGGGCGGGCCGGTACAATGCGCCGTCCCGTCGGAAGAAGTTCCCCGCGGGGCGGGCTCCCGCGACGGAAACGGAGAGAGGGTTCAGGGCGTGGGGCGCGAAGGTCTCGTCCAGCAGGTCGGTGGCGTGGAACGCGCACAGTTCCGAGGAGTGGTCCCGGGGGTCGTTTCCGCCGGCCGATGCGAACAGCCACCAGAGCCCATCGTGCCGCAAAAGACAGGCGTCGTGCCAAGGTCGCCCTTTCAGGAGCACGCGGACCTTGCGCCAGCGGGACGGGAATTCCTCGCACTCCCAGAGCGCGACCTCCCCCGCTTCGCCGGATTCCGGCAGCAGGTAGGTCCCGCCCTCCGCCTCCAGCACGCAGGGCCAGGAAAGATGGTGGGGCCGGGGGAGGATCTCGCCTTCCCGCACCTGCCAAGCACCCTCCGTCCAAAGCGCGGCGCGCAGCCTCCCTCGGTCGCCGGGGAGTTGCTCCTCGAACAGGAGCCAATTCCTGTCAGCAACGCGGATGGCGAAGGGGTCGGCGCGCAGGACTCCGGGAAGGGGAAGCATCGGCGCGGTCTTCGCCCTTCCGAACTGGAAGGGATCGCTTTCCAGCCGGGCGAGCTGCCACTGCCGCCTGCCGCGACGCAGGCGTCCGAGCAGGCGCATGGGCGCCGACGGAACCGGAGCCTGGGGAAGCGTCTCCACGCGCCGCCCGTTGGGTGGGCTGGCCAACAGATGTCGCAGGTTCCGTTCCGAGGCCGACCGCAGCACCTTGCGAAGCGATGCGGGCGACGCGTGGAGGATGCCCTCGAAGGGCCAATCGGGGCTGCCCGGGACCCGAAGCGTCGCTCGGATGCGATCGGAGAAGAACCAGGTGCGCAACATCTCCATCCAGCCGAAGGGCTTCCCCGAGCGAGCCAGGATCCGGTAGGGGGGAAGGGTGTCGGCAGACCGGGATTTCACGTTGGAATTGTAGGTAAGTGGTCTCGGTCGACGCCGTGGAATGTCACACCCAAGCCATCGGTAGCCCCTCCGGGCTGCTTCGGGCTGAAGTCCTCGCATGGTCCCGCCGCCTACCCTCTACGCCGCGGTGGCGGCATAGGCGGCATTGCCAAGGTGAGTTTGGCCGTCCAAGGAATCTGCGAGTGGCTTCAGCCCGAGCCGCGGGGGTACGCATGGAACCCTTCACTTCGCCCACCTCACCCCTCACTCATCGGGCGATCCACATGGATCAGATGCGAAACGCCCCATTATATCGTAGATTTACTTATACTATTAACGATGGAATCGTCAAAAATGAATAGATTTCGCCATCTCTCCCGATCTCTTCTCGCCGCACGCGAGTCGGTCCGGGTTGTGGTGGGGGCTCGCCAGGTGGGCAAGAGCACATTGAGCCGGATGGTGGCCCCGCATCTTCGCTATTTCAATCTCGATGCCTCGGAAATCCGCGACGCCTTGACGGACATTCCAGCCAGTCTTTGGGCGCGCGAGGTGGGACCCGCCATCTTGGACGAATGCCAGAAACTTCCTGCCATGCTGGAAAAGATCAAGTATGCCTGGGATGCCGGTGGTGTCCGCGAAACGATCCTGACGGGCTCCAGCCAACTTCTACTGCATCAGAAGGTGCAGGAGAGCTTGGCCGGGCGCGCGAGCTTGCACGAGTGCTGGCCCATGATGCTTTCCGAGCTGGCCGTGGAAACGGCGGGCCAGGAGGCGCCCATTCCTCTTCTGGACACGATTCTGCGCTCCACCGAACCGTTGGACGCCTTGCTGGAATCGGTCCCTTCGCGTCTGATTGGTCTGGAGGAATCGCTTCGCCTGGTGGCGGAAAACCATCTGCTTCGCTGGGGAGGCATGCCAACGCTGTTGCATCTGAACGATGTCCACCGCGAGGACTGGCTGCGCGACTACGTCTCGACCTTTTTGGAACGCGATCTGGCCGATCTGGCGCGGCTTTCCGACCTGGAGCCTTTCCGCAAGTTCCAGCGACTGTGCGCCTTGCGCTCGGGCGGGATCCTCAACTATTCGGAACTGGCCCGCGATTGCGCGACAAGCGTGGATACCTCGCGCCGGTGGCTGGAGTACCTGCGGGTGAGCTTCCAGACCATCCTGCTGCAGCCCTATGCGCAAAACCTCACCAGCCGGGCCATCAAGAGCCCCAAGCTCTACTGGAGCGACATGGGTCTGCAGCGCCGCTTGAGCGGACGCTCCGCGATGGTCACCGGCGAGGTCTACGAAAGCCATGTGGTCGCAGAGATCCACAAGTGGATCCGCACCATGCATGTGGATGCCCAAATTATGTACTACCGCACCATCGGGGGCATGGAGGTCGATCTGCTGCTGGAGACGACCACCGGCGTGATCGGGTGCGAGGTGAAGTTGCGCGAAACCGCGGAGCCCCGCGACGCGCGCCATCTGGTCAAGATCGCCCAAGCCCTGGGCGAACGCTGGCGCGGTGGCATGGTGATCTACCGGGGAAGGAAGCTGCAGCGCCTGTGCGAACCGGGAATATGGGCCGTGCCATCGCATCGGCTGTTGTGAATCGGACGTTCCTCAGAACTTGATGGTCACCTGGGCGGATGTGGTTCCCGATCCATCCGTAGCGAAGGTCTGGCTGATCTTGGCGTCCACGCTCTTGTCGATGGCCACCTCCAGGTTGGCGCCACCGCCCAGCACGTGCGTGCCGGGGTCGAAGGAGGCGCTGCCCGCGACCACCAGCTTGGTGTCGGTGGTCAGTTGGACGGTGGACTTGGAATCGATCTTGAACAGGACCTGGTCCGGGCTCGAGTAGTCCACCGCCACGGACGACGTGGTGATGTCGCCGATGTCGAAGGTCAGCTTTCCGGAGCCGCTGGGTGCGCCGTTTTCGTCCTTCCCGGAAAGCATGATGGTGGGCACCTCGTCACACCTTGACTTGGCGGATGGTCCATAAATCGGAGGCCAGGTTCGCGGAGGCGAGGTAGGCGTAGGGAATGGTGAAGAATCCGTTCTGTCCCCAGGTCGGACCCCAGCTGTTCTCCACGCGGAAGACCTGCAGGGAATCGTCGTAGCCCACGGCCATCACCGCATGCCCGCCCAGGCTGCGCTCGGTGGGGCCGGGCATGGGGACGATGCCGGTCGTCGCCACCGCATCCGATTCGAAGCTCTCGTAGACCGTGAACCCGAACACGAAGGGGTAGCCCGCGGCCAAAGCTCCCTTGAGCTGGGGCAGGCTCTGGGTCAAGCGCTGGTAGTTGAGGGCCACCTCGGAGAGGGCGGTCTGGTACGCGGCGGCCGGAGGCTTGGTCGCGAATTGGGCGATGTCGTAGGGCCAGACGCTTTCCGGCGGTGCGCCCAGCTTGGCCAGCACCTTGATGCCGTCCCGGATCTGTGCGCCGGAGTCGGACTGCACCGACCCTTCCAGATCCCGCTCGTTCCAGTAGATGAACAGTCGCGAGGGCAACTGGTCCTGCGGATCGTTCTGGGCCATCTGGTCGAACAGGTGCGCGTTCGCCAGGGAATTGGCGGTGCAGCTTCCGAGCTGGCCCTGATCCAGTACCGGCGGGCATTTGGGGCGCAGGTCCACGGAAGCGGGGAGATTGGCGGCGATGGGTCCCGGAACGGCGTACAGATGGTCGCGCTGGTCGGGGAGATCTGGTTGCCATCCGTATGGACGAGCGTGGACGGAACTTGTTCGTGGCTTGGGCATGCGCGGTCTCCTTGGTCGGGTGATTGTGTGCCATCCTCGATGGGGTGGGGATAGGGAGTCCCCGCATTCGACCCGAATGTACCAACAAGCTTTCCCGTCCGTCTACCGCGGACTCCGGAGCAAGGGATCCCTCAGGCCGGAGCCAGTTCCTCGTGGGCGCAGTCGCACAGCGCCAGGATCCCGTTCTGTTCGGCCAGGAGCTTGTCGATGGGGGTGGCCGCGTAGACTTCCTCCATCCGGAGCAGGGCGCTTTCCAGGGTCGAGTGGAGCATGCAGAGGTCGGTGTGGCCGGGAATCCTGAGGGGGCACGACCGGATGTGGTGGAGCGGCTCCACGGCCGCGATCACGTCCAGGACGGAAAATGTCGACGCCTTGCGCACCAGCGCGAATCCGCCGTGCAGTCCCCGCTGGCTGGAAACCAGGCCCACCCGCGCCAGGGATTGCATCACCTTGGAGAGATAGGGAACCGGAACGTGCGTCCGCTCGGCGATGCTGGCCGCGGTCTGCGGGACAGGATGTGTTTGGGCCAGATGGACGATGGCACGCAAGGCGTACTCGGCGGTCTGGGAAATCATGTTACCTCCCCTGGGCGGCGCTTTCAACATGATAGATAAACAGATGAACAGATCTGTAAAGGGGGTATTTTGGGTTCCATCGGGGTTTGGTTGGGGGCGTTGTTCGTAAGGACGTAAAATTTTACGTCCTTACGGATTCCAATCGCCCCCAGCCGACCCTACACCCGCGCCAAGAACCCCCGCAGGAGCGGTGCGAACGCCTTGTCGTGCTTCAGCAGGCTGGCGTGGGGGATCGATTCTCCTTTTTTTCCGTAGACCCATTGCACTTGGACGTCCGGAAAGTGCTTTTCGGCGAGATCCGGCCGGCACAGCACCCGGGTGCCGGGGCCGTCGATGTCCAGGGTATGCCGTTCCCGGGAGCCCCACAGCACCAGGGTGGGGGAAGTGCACAGCGGGGCGCAAGTGGGGTCCAGGCCGCGCAGGTCGCTCAAGGCCAGGCACCGTGCGATGGCCCCTTCGGCGGGGATGGACTCCAAGGTCTTCTCGATGCGCGAGCGGACGGAGGCATCCATGATTTCTCCCAGTCCCTGCGGAGTGAAGGCCTGCAGAAGCTTGCGCCAACCCACCACCTTGGTCCCCGAACGCGCCGACTTGGACGCGAGCTGCCGGAAAAAGCTGCGCCCCTTCTCCAAGGCCGTGGTGGAATTCCCCTCGGTGGCCACGATGGGATTCCACAGCCTGCGCAGGATGGGTGCCAGGTCCTGAGGGCAGGAGAGGGGGCTGATCAGGACGACCCCGGACAGGTCCGGTGTTTCTCCTCGTTCCGCGGCCCTCCGCAGGTATTCGAGGACGAACCCTCCGCCCACGCTCACCCCCACCAGCAAGGGGCGTTTCCGGGTGCGGCGGCAGTCCAGCAGGAACTTGTGGATCCGCTCCAGGAGCAGGTCGATCTCGAAGGTCTGGTACGGATAGGTGAGGATGGAAACGTCGCCCTTGAGCAGGAAGTGTCCTCGCACGCGCAGGAAGGTCTCTTCGCCGTCGGGGACCAATCCGGGAACCATCAGGGTGTGGAACGGTCCGATCCCCTTGCGGGTGGAGAGATGCGGATGGTGGGCTCCATCCAGGGAGACCTTGGGTCGGGAACGAAGGGGTGCCGGACGGCGGACGGGGGCTGTGGGGAGGATCATTCCTGTTCTCCGATGCATTGTTCGAGGAGATCGGCCCAGGTGCGGTCGTTCCACGCCGCTGGCACCTTGTTCTGGCCCCCCAACTTGCCCCTTCTGGCCAGGGCGCGCAGGAAGGTTCCTTCCGGCAGGGAAACCAGCCGGGGGGGGAGAAGTTGGACATTTCCCGTCCTGTGCGCCTCGTAATCCAGGACGGAGCGGCGCAGGACGTCGTCCAGGACCCGTTCGAAGCGGTCCATGTCCGAGGGAGGGCGTTGGAACTCCACCCACCACTCGTGGCGCCCCTGCGGATTTCCGCGGGAGGGAAGGACCGGAGCCACATGCCATTCCCTCGGGACGGATTCCGTCGCCCTGGCCGCCTCCGCCAGGGCCTCCGCGAGCCGCGTGGCCTCCACGTGTTCCCCGAACACGGAGATCCGGGTGCGCACGCGTCCCGCGAAGCGGACCATGCCCGGACCGCGCCCTTCCACCATGTCGCCCAGTTCGTAGCGCAGAAGCCCTCCCGGAGTCGTCGCCAGCACCCGGTACAGGCCGCCGACCTCCAGGTCGTGGGCACCCACCGCGCGTTCGGGGCGGTGAACTTCCTCTTCCGGCAGGAACTCCAGGTAGGAGCCGTGGTCGGTCAAGAGCTCCAGGTCCGGCGCCCGGCCTTCCCTCAGGTGCCACGGACGCTTCCCCACCGCCAGGAAGACCTCGGATGCGGGGTACACCTCCATCATCCACGTGTCCGGGGGAAGCTGCTCGGCGAGCAGCGGGATGTACGGATCGATGGCCACGCCGCCGTGCACGAAGGCCCGGAGTCCCGGCCAGGCCTCGGAGACGCGCTGGACCCCGCGCTGCCGACAGACCTCCTCGAACAGGATCTGGCACCAGGACGGGATGCCGGTCACCAGCCGGACATCGGCGTGGGAAAGGCGCCGTGCGATGCCGCGGACCTTGGTGTTCCAATCGGATTCCAGGGCAAGGGCGCGTCCCGGCTCGTACAGGGGCTGCAGGAACCAGGGGATGCGGGACACGGCGATGCCGGAGAGGTCGCCGAAGGGGATGCCCCGCGCGTTGCGGGAGAGACGCGTGGATCCGCCCAGCATCAGCATCCGGCCACCCACCGAGTCGCTGCCAGCCGTCGCTGTCAGGCGCGCCAGGGCCGCGGCTCCGCCCAGGGAGTGGTGGGCCAGGAGGGCTTGGTTCTGCGGTATGTACCGTTCGCCCGCGCCTTCGGTCGAGGTCGTCCCGCTGGTCTGGGCCAGGGCTGTCGTGCGACCGGGAAAGAGAAGGTCGCGTTCGCCGTTCGCGCAGCGTTCCACCCACCGGGCGATGTCCGCGTATCGGGAAAGGGGGAGCTCGCGGAAGGCACCCGTCAATTCCTGGTCGGGCAGGCGCGCCAGCGCGCCCAGGCCGTTCGCGCGTCCGGATTCCGTGGGACCCAGTTCGTGCAGAAGTTGGCGAAGGATCCTCGCCTGCGCGGAGTGGATCTCCGACGGGCCCGAAGGTCTGCGGTCCCGCCAGCGGAGCAGGGGAGGTGCCGCCCAGCGCAGGAACCGTCCTGTGGTGGACCCCCCGTGCGGTGTGGTTCGCCCTGGAGCCTGGAGCATTGGGGCAAAGATCGACCGAGCAGGTATCCTGCGCGTTGCACGGAAGTTGCGCTGGCGTTTCCCTTCTTCTTGGATGCGTTCGCCGGGCGCGACCGTACCGTACCGGAAATGTTCGGCAATGCCGCTTCGCGGGCGGTTCCGTTCGCGCCCGGATCCGGAAGTCGGGAATCGCCGGAAGAAGGGCGACGTCGGACCTTTGTATTCGAGAGTCAGGACGATCGGGTCCCGGAACGCCCAGGCTTCGCCTTTGCTCCGAGGATCCGGGTTCATCGGGAGTGCGGAAAACATGGACAAGCGGTCACCGTCTCGGGAAGACACCACCACGGCCCTTCGGACCTCCTCGAAGGCCCACCCCTTCCGAACCGGTCTCGCCCACGAGCTCGAAAACCTCCTGGTCCGAACCCAGAGCCTGATCCCCAGCGACGAGAGGTTGCGCATCGACCTGCATTGCCACGACCTCAACTCCGACGAGCCGGACGAGTTGCTCGGTCGGATCCTGGGGGTGCGCGAGACATGGCTTCCCACCTCCGATCTCCTGGAGACGCTCCGGCGAAACGGCACCGACGTCCCGACGGTGACCAACCACAACAACGCCCGTTCCTGTTGGGAACTTCGCGAGCGGGGGGTGGACGTCCTCTCCGGGGCGGAATGGACCTGCCGCATGCCCGACCTCGGCACCAGCTTCCACGTCCTGGCCTACGGTTTCACGCCGGCCCAGGAAGAGAGGCTGGACCACCTGCGTCGCGACATCTACCGCTTCGCGGAGTACTGCGCCGCCGAGGACATCCCCACAGCCCTGGCCCATCCCCTCCATTTCCACTCCACCCGGGGCATCCCCCCGCAGGGCATGATGGACCGGCTGGGGATCCTCTTCGAGCGGTTCGAGGGGATGAACGGCCAGCGCGACACGCGGCAGAATCTCCTCACCTCCACCTGGGTGGAGGGCATGGACGTGGAATCCATCCGCGCCATGGCGCGGCGTGCAGGCCTTCAATTTGACGGATTTTGTCGCAATCCAGCGTCCAAGCGCCTGACGGGAGGGTCCGACGACCATTTCGGGATCTTCGCGGGATCCGCCGGGACGTTCCTCCACGTTCCGGGGCTGAAACGGCGCCTGGCCCAGGGGGCTTCCCGATCGGACCTGGCCCTGGAGGCGCTTCGCGGGGGCGCCACGGCGCCTTTCGGGCTCCCCGGCGAGGAGGAGAGGTTGTCGGCCGCTCTCCTGGAATTCGTCTGCCAGTTGGTGGAACACATGGAAGATCCCGGCCTCCTGCGGGTGTTCCTTCACCGCGGGGAAGCCTCGGACAAGGTCCTGGCCCTGGCCATCGCCAACGGGGTCTTCGAGCTGCGACGCCACAAGTCCACGGTGGATCTCCTGCGGACCATCCACGGATGCCTCCACGGCCGCGACCCTTCCATCTGGTCCCGCTTGTTCATCTCCAAGCCCTTCCGTCCCCTGGTCGCGAACCTTCGCACCCTGGCGCGCGCGCGCCGTGAAGGTCCCCTCCAGCTCCAGGAAGCCGTGCGGGAGACCCTGCCCTCCATGTTCCGCGGCCTGGGTCGATTCGTCTCCGATCGGGTGCGCACCAAGCTCGACGGAATGCCCGAAGCCGGTGGCCCGTTTGGGTGCGGCACGGATCTCCTGGTACCCACCCACTTCCGGAAGCTCTTCGCGGCGGAACCCGCGGCGAAGGGCGCCCGCGCGAACCTTCCCCTGGGCAGGATCGTCGACGGCCTTCCCCTTCCGCTCCTGTCGGCCGGGGTCGTTGGCAGCGCCGTCTTCGCGGCGCACCGCGTGCTCAACGACGCGCGGCCCTTCATCGAGGGATTCGCGAAGACCCTGGGCCGGTTCGAACATCCGCGCCGGATCCTCTGGACAACCGACACCTGGGGCGACCGCAACGGGGTTTCCAGGGCGTTGGAGGCCGTGCTTGACGAAATCCGTCGACGCGACCTGCCCATCGACATCCTGGCCTGTTCCGCCACGCTGGAGGAGGGACCCCATCTGCGGATCGTGCGTCCGGTGGCCGAGTACCCGCTTTCCTTCTACCAGGACCAGGATTTCCGGGTTCCCGACATCGTGGAACTGCACCGCCTGTTCCTGGACGGTGGATACGACCGCATCCTGTCATCCACGGAAGGCCCCATGGGCTGGAGCGCCTTGTTGCTCAAGGAAGCGTTCCAGGTTCCGGCGCATTTCTTCCTGCACACGGACTGGCTCGCCTTCGGTCGGAGCCGATTCGGGCTGAAGGAGCAGACCCTGGATCGATTGCGTCGACTCATGCGCGCCTGGTACAAGGCGCACGACGGCGTGTTCGTGCTCAACAGCGAGCAATCGGAATGGCTTCGTTCCCCGGAAATGGGGTTGTCCGCGGACAGGATCCATCCGACGGCGCATTGGGCAGACCCTGTCTTCGCTCCCGAGCTGGTGGAAAAGCGGGATGTCTTCGACGGATTCCTGGCCTCCGACCCGGTGCTTCTCTACGTGGGGAGGCTGTCCGTCGAGAAGGGCGTGATGGACCTCGCGGAGATCCTGGACGGAGTCCGAAAGCACCACCCTCGCGTTCGGATGGTGGTCTGCGGCAAGGGCCCTGCCGAGGATCGACTCCGCGCGGCGCTGCCGGATGCGCTGTTCCTGGGTTGGAAGCAGCCGGAGGATCTGGCGCTCTGCTGTTCCGCCTCGGATTTCCTGGTTCTTCCCTCCCGCTTCGACACCTTCGGCTGCGCCGTCCTGGAGGCGATGGCCTGCGGGCTGCCGGTGCTCGCCTACGACTGCAAGGGTCCCAAGGACCTGGTGGAGGACGGCGAGAGCGGGTTCCTGCGCAGCAATCCCGGGGATCTGGCTTCGTGCGCCGCGAGGGCGCTGGGCAGTCCGGGCCGCATGGAGGCCATGCGGAGGGCGGCGCTCAGGCGGGCGGGCGACTACAGAGCGACCGAGATCCTGGACCGGATCCTGACGGATATGGGCATGGGGGAAGGTCCGATCCCCGGCAAGCACGAAGACAGGCAAGAGGGTTCCGTCTGGGGGGAGCTCCTGGAAATAGCCATGGGCTGAACCGGGGTTGGAGTCCGAGGAGACCTGCGGATTCCCCCATGGTTGTCCACTCCAGCTCGATCCTGGAGTGAACAAGCGGGCGAAATTCCCCGGCGGCGAACCGGCGTCCGGGATATGTTACGCAGGGATCGCGGCGGGTGGCTGCGAGGGGCCGAAACACCGGTGACGGAAAGCGGTGAACCGGGGGTCGCGGCTCTCTGCCAAGGCGTCAGCCTTCCGCGGGTGGCGGCGGGCGCGGAGCGGGCGATCCATCCTTTTCAGGCGAGGCAACGACGATGAAATCAGCTGGACTTCTGCTTTTGTGCTGCTCGGGTTGCTTGGCCGCAGTGGCGCCCAATCCGATACTCACGCAGGGCCTGACCCCCTACGGCTCGCCGTCCTCAGGACTCTCCACGCTGAACGACGGGAGCTACGGGAATGGCTCCTGGGCGAGCGGCGGCGGGTCGTGGGTCGCCTACCACCTGAAAAGTTCGCCCACGCGGGTGGTGGTGGCCTGGAACAACCCGTCGTACTACTGGTCAGACTATGTGACTCAGACGGCCACGACCCACAGTGCTTGCCAGGGCCTCACCGGGCTCACTTTTCCGTCCAACTATCAGATCCTGACATCTTCGAACTCCACCAACGGCACGGATGGTACCTGGACGAGCCGCCTGACGGTCACCGGCAACGAGGTCTCCAGCCGGTCGGACATCGTTTCCACTGGGGGCGACTCCTGGGTCAAGGTCGCCATCACGACCGGCACCGGAGCCCTGGACGAGTTGGACGTGTTCGACGCGTCCAATTCCTCCGACGACACTTGGGCGTTCCTGGGTACATCCATTACTGCCAACACCTTCAAGGCGACCCCACCCGCCACGGATTTCCAGAAACTCGTGGAAGCCGGCTCCACCAAGAACACTCCTGCGGTCATCAAGGCGGGCGTCCCATGCATCCTGAGCACGGACATGTCAAAGTATATCGTGAACTACTTGAAGTTCGCTGGCTCCAGCCACTTCTGGGCCATCGAGATGGGCACCAACGACGCCTGGGGCGGCGGCACCGGAAACGTCAAGAGCTTCACCGATGCAATGCAGCTGATCATCGACAGTGCCAAGGCGCACGGGATCCAGCCCATGATCGCCCGGACCTTGGCCACCGCTCCCAGTTTCATGGCAGCCCTCACACCACCAGTCACTCCCTGGCAGGTGAATCCGGCATTCCTCACCGCCATCGACAACCTGACCACCAAGAACAAACTCGTGGCGGGTCCCGACCTGTACACCTACTTTCTGAACAACCCTTCCGAGCACAACCCCGACGGAGTGCATCCCAACGCCACGGGCGCGGCGTCCATCCAGCGCCTCTGGGCCCAAGCCATGCTGGCGGGAGTCTACAATACTCCAACCACACTCTCGACAAGAGCTGTCTCAGGAAACATATCCGTGGCACGGCGAACGGATGGGTGGGAAGTGACCTGCGACCCGGCGGGATGCGGTCAGCTTTCCCTGATCTCCATGGATGGTCGGAGGACCGCGTTGGGCGGGGGAGAGACCGGATTCGTTCCAGAAGGACGATTCAAATCAGGGGTGTACCTGTTGCATTCGACGACCGGAGGCGACCGGAAGATCTTGCTGGACCGCTGACCTCACTCGCATCGCACATCCGCGATGGGGTCCAGTCCCATTCTTTCTCGCATCCGTGGACAGAGTGATCGTGGGGGGGGTGCTGTCAGCTCCGGGTCAAGTTGGCCTCTTTTGATATCCTACATTATCAGTGGTGCCGTGATCTCCCCCTCTTCCCTGTACTTTGCTCGTCGCTCGCAGTAGCTGTATTGGAGCACCAATGAAATTCGACCGCCCGTCCCTCCGACCTCTTGCGACCTTCGCTCTTGGCCTGCTTGTCCTGGTAGCCTGCCAGAATGCGACGGAACCGACCACGAACTCCAGCGATCCGGTGGTGGTCACTGCCACCTTCCAGGTCGCCGCCAGTCGCGTCCCGGACAGCATCGTGTGGAAGACTCCGGACGCCTCCGGGTCCCGAAAATCACACTGCTCAGGAAGTCCCGCCGTGACTTGCAGCGAGGTCTTCCAGCTACCGCACCCTCTGGGCTCGGATTCCCTGTCCTTGGAGCTGTGGACGCTGGGGATCCGCACCGGCACCATCTTCTTTGGCGAGAATGGACGTTCCTCAACCCTGGATTGGAAGACCACGACCATTCTTCGGGATACTCTGGATACCCTCCTCCTCCATAAGTACGACAGCCTGCCCAAATCCGTCCGGGATTCCTTCTCGGTGTTCGGATCGAGTTCCTCGGGGTTGGTCGCCTACTACGCGAGACTGATCCTGGCCGCGGATCCCTCCTTCACGGCCAAGACTCTTCCTGTGGGAATGAGCCAGAGCTCCGTCAACACGGACTTGGTGTACTGGTTCCGCATTTCGGGCGGGAGCTCGAACATCTTGGTGGCCTTGAAGCTCGACTCCACCACGGCCCAAAAGGCCATCTCGGCCTTGATTAGCGCCAAGCTTCTCACTCCCGCCGATTCTTCGGTTCTGTTTCCCCCATACCCGGTACGAGTCCTGGCGGGACTCTCGGTCGGCGACAGTCTGACCCCCGGTGGGAAGGCCGTGGCTGTGACCGGGAAGTTCGTCTGGAACAAGGGCACCAACGTCTGGCCCGTGGTCCAAATTCGAACAGTCAATCCCGCGGATTCGGTGAATCTCTGGTTCCCCACGGAGAAATTCCTCTCCCCGGACACTATCCTTGACCTGAGCGGGAACCTGACCCTCCAAGCCCTGTCTCAGGCCTTGCCGGGAATCGACACCTTGGTACTCACTCTACCGGACGACGCCGGCCACCAGGCGGTGTCCAAAACAACGTTCAGAGTGGTTTCCAACGCTGCCACTCCCACCATTTTCCCCAACGGAGGGGCCTTCTTCAGCACGCAGACCGCCACCGTCGTGGCCACTGGATCCGATTCCATCCAAATCTCCACCGATAGCCTTTCGTGGACCAAATACTCCTCGGCAATAAGCGTTTCGGCGAGCGAGAGGTTGTACGCACGCTCCTTCAAGGGCGGTGTCACCTCCCCAGTGACCTCGGCCACCTTCGCCATCGGCACCGTGCCTGTTCCGAGCCTCACTCCCAACGGGGGCGGCTTCTACGGCGTCGATACGGTGGTTGTCGCGGCCATTGGATCAGATTCCATCCAGGTTTCGACAGACAGCGCAACCTGGACGAGATATTCGACGAAAATCGTCGTGAACGCCACAGGGAAACTCTATGCCCGCTCCTTCAAGGGCGGTGTGGCATCCAGCGTGACCGCCGCGGCCTTCACTTCGAGTGCGGTTCCGATTCCGACCATCGCACCCAACGGCGGCACATTCTACAGCACCCAGTCCGTCGCCGCGACGGCGCCCGCGGGAACGGATTCCATCCAGATCTCGACGGACAGCTCGACCTGGACCAAATACACCAAAAAGATCACGGTTTCGAGCTCGAGCAAACTCTACGCGAGGTCCATTGCCGGTGGGGTCGCCTCGCCAGTGGTATCGGCCATCTTTACCATCGGTACGGTTCCTGTGCCGAGTCTTTCGCCCAACGGGGGGGCTTTCTATGGCGCGCAGAACGTTACCATCTCGGCGGCAGGTACCGATTCGATCCAGACCACGACGGACACCTCGACAGCATCCTGGACCAAGTACACCTCGGCAATGAATTTATTGGCGAGCGAGAAATTGTACGTGCGTGCATTCAAGGGCGGTGTGGCGTCCAACGTGACATCCGCGGCCTTCACCATTGGCACGGCCGCTGTGCCGAGCATATCGCCGAGCGGCGGGACATTCTATAGTTCGCAGAACGTGACTGTTTCGGCCACAGGCGCCGATTCGGTCCAGACCACGACGGATACTGCGACAGTCCCCTGGACCAAGTACACGTCGGCCCTGGCTTTGTCTGCGAGCGAGAAACTATCCGTACGCGCCTTCAAGGACGGTGCTTCCTCCGCGGTGGTCTCAGTGACCTTTATCTTCAAAATTCCCCAGGTTCCCCGCATTAGCCCAGAGGGTGGAGCATTCACCAGCAGCCAGTTGGTCGACGTTTCCGCGACGGGGAGCGATTCCATTGAGGTGTCGGCTGACAAGGTGATCTGGGCTAGCTATTCCCCTGGACTGAGCGTTTCCACGACTCGGAAGCTTTATGCCAGGTCTTTCATCGGGGGCACCGTATCGGGGATCGATTCCGTGTCCTTCGTGTTCCCTCCTACATTGACGCCGAGCCCGGTTGGAGGGAGCTATGCGGATTCAATCACAGCGAAGGCTTCAGATCCTGGCGCCGACAGCATTCAATGGAGTGCGAATAATTCGATTTGGACAACTGGAACTACGCACAAGTTCACTACCAGCGGGATATTCTATGCGAGGAGCTGGTTGGGTGGAATCACTTCGCCGGTTAGCTCCGTGAATCTGTTGGTGAAGCACGACACAACATTGCGATCACTGAAGGTGGCAAACTTGACCGTTGGCCTTGGGGTTACAACGATGCTGAACACGGACAGTCTCCCAGGTCGGACCGCGCTGGTGAATGTTGTGGCAATCGCGAATGATATATGTGCCACCGTAACAATTAATGGAGACGTTTCCGGGATTGTCCCGTTGATTGGAGATTCAGCAATTGTAACAATTGTTGTAACCAACGGGAATGCTGCATTGACCTATAGGCTTAAGTTGTTCGGTAGGCACTGGAGCATGTTTACGGACATTCGTGACGGCCAATCTTATAGTGCCGTAAAAATTGGCACTCAATGGTGGATGTCTCAGAATTTGAATTATGATACAACAGGTTCTTTCTGCTACAATGGATCCGCGGACAATTGCTCACAATACGGGCGCTTATATGGATCTGCATATTTGCTTGGAGTCTGCCCTTCCGGCTGGCATATTCCATCAGTAGATGAATGGAATTTGCTTTCGACTACGGTTGGAGGAAGTCCGGTTGCAGGAAAAATGCTCAAGTCCCCTGGATGGGACGGTATTGATGCTTACGATTTTGCAGCAATTCCCGGTGGATGGTCGAATGAAGGACATGATTCGAACCTTGGCGGTCAGGCTGCTTTCTGGACTAGTGTGCAAAGTGAAGGCGTGTATTTGACTTCAGGCAGCGACACACTTACTATAAACAATTGGCCATTTGCAAATGCGTTATCTATACGATGTATTGGTGAATAGGCGTGAACTGAAGAAATCCGGGGTTTGCCGATAGATTATGGTATGCCGGTGCGCTACATGCCCTATGATCCTGACGCCTCGCTTTTGCTTCTCCCGATGCTCCAGGAATCGTTTCCTTCGGCCCACTTGGCGCACTTCATCTCCGACACCATCGATTTGATGAACTTGCAGGCATTCCATGAACGCTATGGGACAGTTGGACGCTTCAAGGCCGGAATTTACCCGCTGCATTCGACGACAGCAGGCGACCGGAAGATCTTCCTGGACGGTTGACCGGGAGCTTCTTCGCCTCGCCGCGCATCGTTCACCCCCGAAGACATTTTTTGTGAACGCGCCGAGGTCCCATCCCTGGGCGGGGCATCCGCTCCCCGCCGTAGATTCCTTGCAGATCTCCGCGCAGACGCTTCCTCACCGGCGCCTGTTCGGGGCGCAAAGGAAGGACCGCCATGAAATCCCACCTCCCGACGTTCGCGTTCGTATCGTCGGCGTTGCTCGCGGGCGCCGCCGCGGGTCAGAGCTACAACGGCTTGGCGCTCACTCCGCCCATGGGCTGGAACAGCTGGAACAAGTACGCCGGCAACATCACCGACGCACTGGTTCGCCAGACCGGCGACGCCATGGTGAGCAGCGGCATGGCGGCGGCGGGCTACAAGTACGTGAACATCGACGACTGCTGGCAGTTGACCGCGCGCAGTTCCAGCGGGCACGTGCAGCCCGACCCCGCGAAACTCCCGAACGGGATCAAAGCCGTGGCCGACTACCTGCATTCCAAGGGATTGAAACTCGGGATCTACTCGGATAGGGGCACTCTCACGTGTTCGGGTCGCGCAGGATCCTACGGCCACGAGACCACCGACGC
>CAYXXL010000014.1:0-19152 GCA_964469025.1 uncultured Fibrobacteria bacterium | reverse complement strand
CGGCCAGCAGGATGTTTTCCGTGGCTCCCACGGAGGGGTAGGGCAGGCGCACTCGCGTGCCGTGCAGACCGTTGGGGGCGGAGGCGACGAATGCCCGTCCCGATTCGTCGATCTCCACGCCCATGGCGCGGAGTGCGTCCAGGTGGAAGTTGACGGGACGGGGACCGATCCGGTCTCCGCCCAGCACCGGGAGAACCGCGCGCCCTTTGCGGTGCAGGAGGGCGGGGAGGGCGAGCACGGAAATCCGGTTCGCCCGGGAGAGGCCGACGACCTCCTCGGTCGTGATTTCCGGGGTGCGCAGGACCAGGGTGTGGTCGCGCACATCCACTTCGGCACCCACCTTCTCCACCAGCTCGCGAACGATGTCGATCTCCTCGATGCGCGGAAAGTTGTGGAGCACCACGGGTTCGTCGGTGAGCAGGGAGGCGACCATCATCTTGGATGCCGCGTTCTTGGCTCCGGAGATGACGACCTCTCCTTCCACTCGTTGGGGCCCTTTGATCTTCAGGAACATGGGTAGCCCGCAAAGGTAGATGCGGTCGGCTGCGATCCTTCCCTTCCGGATCGGAAATGGCAATGGTCGGGAGGACTAGATTTCCGCACCGCCTCATGACCGGACCCGAAGCCGCCGTACTTTGGGCCAAGGCCGCGGGCATCCTGCAACGGATGCTCTCGGCCGAAGTCCACGCTCGCCAGATCGCGCCCTTGCGATGCCTGGAGTTTTCCCAGACGTCCCTCCTTCTGGAGGCCCCCGCGGATTTCGCCCTCGAACCGTTCCGAAAGACCCTGCAGGGTCTGGTGGAGATGGCCGCCGAACAGACCATCGGGGCCACGCCTCGGATCACGCTGCAGCAAAGCCGTCCCGTCCTTCCTTCCGCGACCGAGCCACGCGCCGGTGCCGGAGGCGACATTCCCCCCATCCTGATGAATCCCCGGTTCACGTTCGACACTTTCGTGGTGGGCGGGAATTCGCAGTTCGCCCACTCGGCGGCCAAGGCCGTCGCCGACGCACCCGGCCGCACCCGCTTCAACCCGCTGATGATCTACGGGGATTCGGGACTGGGCAAGACCCACCTCCTCCAGGCGATCGGGAACCAGATCGAGGCGCGCTTTCCCGAGATCCGCGTCCGGTACGTCCCGACGGACGACTTCAAGAACCAGTACATCTACCACGTCCAGAAGAACCTCGTGAACGACTTTTCGACGTTCTACAGGAACGAAGTGGACGTGCTGCTCATGGACGACATCCAGTTCCTGGTCGGTCGCGACGCGCTCCAGCAGGAGTTCTTCCACCTGTTCAACGCCTTCCACCAGTCCAACCGCCAGATCGTCTTGACTTCCGACTGCTCCCCCGGGGAACTGCAAGGCCTCGAAGAGCGGCTGGTGAGCCGTTTCCAGTGGGGTCTTTCGGTGGACATCCAGCCTCCGGACCGCGACACCCGCGAAGCCATCCTGCGCAACAAGGCCATGGAGGAGAACCTGGACCTCTCCGAGGACATCATCTCGTTCATCGCCGAAAACGTGGACACCAACATCCGCCACCTGGAAGGCATCGTGCGAAGGCTCATCCTGGAAGCCAGCATCCAGGGGGGCGACGTGACCCTCCGGTTGGCCCAGGACGTGGTGGAGGCGCAGATTCCACGCGGTTCCTCCAAGCGCTTCTCTCCGCAGGAGATCGCCCAGGTGGTGGCCGAATACTACCGCATCGAGCACGCCAGCATGTTCGCCGAAAACCGCGGCACCAAGGACGTGAGCCATGCGCGCCAGGTGGCCATGTACCTGGTCAAGCAGCTCACCCAGCTCCCCTACAAGTCCATCGGGGGCCACTTCGGCGACAGGGACCATTCCACCGTCATCCACGCCTGCGACAAGGTTGGCAAGGACCTGAAGGAATCACCGACGCTGCGCGGCGACGTGGAGCATCTGCTGAGGGTGCTGCGGTAACCCGGCCACAGGCATTTGTAGCAATATATACCCATGTATAGCGAAATCTTGTATAATCGACTATATATCGCTAGATATGGATCCAATCCAAAATCCATTCTCACCTGGGGCAGGTTCACCGCCGCCTGAGTTGGTGGGGCGCGATCCGATCCTGGAGCAGGCGGAAATCCTGCTGGGTCGAATCCGCCGAAAAAAGTCGGAGAAGAGCCTCTTGCTGACGGGTCTCTGCGGTGTCGGAAAGACGGTTCTTCTCAACGAAATCGACCGGATCGCCAGGGAACAAGGCTACCGGACGATCTTCATCGAGGCCCATGAAGACAAGCCATTGGGTGCTTTGATCGCGCCTTACCTGCGAGCCCTGCTGTTCGACCTGGACCGCTCGGCTGGGGCGGGGGAGAAGGCGAAACGAGGGCTCGCCGTGCTCCGAAGCTTTCTCGGGGGTCTCAAGGTGTCGTATGGGGAGATCTCGGTGGGGTTGGATGTCGATCCCGAAGCGGGGGCGGCGGACAGCGGAGACCTGGAGATCGACCTCCCGAACCTGTTCGCGGCCGTGGCCGAAGCCGGAGAGGAAAGACGGATTCCGGTCGCCATCCTCATCGATGAAATCCAGTACTTCAGCCAGAAGGAGTTGGGCGCGCTGATCATGGCGATGCACCGGATGCAGCAGCGGCAACTCCCGCTGGTCCTTTTCGGCGCGGGGCTGCCCATCCTGCCGGGGCTCGCGGGCGAATCGAAGTCCTACGCGGAACGCCTGTTCAGCTTTCCGGTCGTGGGGCCGCTGTCCGAGATGGATGCGGCGAAAGCCATCCAGGATCCGGCCCAAGCGGCGGGAGTCGCATTCGAACCCGAGGCGTTGCAGGAAGTGTTCCGCCTCACCCTTGGCTATCCCTACTTCATCCAGGAGTGGGGGTACCAGACATGGAACCTGGCTTCGTCGAGCCCCATTGGCCGGGAGATCGTCCACGCGGCGACGCCGAAAGTCACCTCCCGCCTCGACCAGAATTTCTTTCGCGTCCGCTTCGACCGGCTGACTCCAGGCGAAAAGAACTTCCTGAGGGCGATGGCCGAACTCGGTCCCGGTGCGCATCGCACGGGCGACATCGCCGAGACCTTGGGGGTCAAGGTCAGCGCTGTCGGTCCGATCCGCGCGAAGCTGATCAAGAAGGGGATGGTCTACAGTCCGGCGCACGGAGACATGGACTTCACCGTCCCCCTCTTCGATGCATTCATGGTCCGGGCGATCCCGGCCTTCGAGACGAAGACGGGAAAATGAACGTGCGTGGGGCCTGATCCGGGATCTTCACAATCCCAGTTCGCGCAATTCCTCTTCGAATCCCGCGGAGAGGATGGGAAAGCGTGTTCCGGAACGCGGATCCAGGTCGTGGCGGTCCAGGTGGAAGGAGGGAGCGTAGCGCTCGCGCTTCCACTGGTTGCGGGTCCAGAGCCGGAAGAACCGGGCCGTCCACTGGGCCAGGCGGGGATCGTCCTTCCACGGAGCCTCGGTGGAAAGTTCCCGCAGGCACTGACGGGGCGACTTGCGTTCGCGGATGGCCAGGGCTTCCAGGCGGGAAAGGAGCGGATAGGGCATGAGGTCGGCTTCGTCGGTCTGCTCGTCCACCCCCGGTGCCCGGGGCCTGAGCTCGGCGGTGGGGGCTTGCGAGGTGATCGCCCCCAGGAACGGGAGGGGAGGGATTCCCGCGATGCCTTTGGTTTCCAGGACGGAGAGCCAGTCCAGCAGGAAGCTCTTGTCGATCCCGGCCAGCGGACTCAGGGATCCCGCCGTGTCGCCGTCCATGGTGGCGTATCCCACCGCCATCTCGGAGCGGTTGGAGGTCGTGATCAGGAGCCTTTCCAGGACGTTGGCCAGAAACCAGACGGAAGGCGCCCTGACCCGGGCCTGGATGTTCTGCAGGGCGATGTCGTCTCGCTCCCAGGACAATTCCCGTCCCAAAGCTCTCTCCGCCAACGCCCGGTATCCGCCCACCAGATCCGAAACGTCCCACTCGTGGAAGACGGCTCCCACGCCGTCGGCGACCGCCACGGCCGCATCGCGCGTCACCTGGCCGGAATTGCGCGTCGCCTGGTAGGCGCAGGAGAGCATGGCCCCCGTCAGGGTGCGGGCATCCAAGCTGGCGGGAAGGTCCATCCAGGGAAGGGCGGAGCGCACCCCTTCGGCGCCGAGTTCCTCCAGTGCCCAACGGAACGCCAGATGCACCAGCACGGCGCAGGCCGCGGAATCCGCCCCGCCGGAAAGCGAGAGCACGAATCCACGGGACCGCGACTTGCGCAGGTAGTCCCAAAGACCCAGCGCCGCGGCGCGAGCGAACTCGGTGTGGGGGTCCATCGCCGGCGTCGGGACCCGTTCGAGTGTCGTGGTCGGCGGGACGGGTGGGGGCAAGTCGAGAATCGTCACCGCCGGCGCCTGGGCATGGACGGGATGTCCCGCCGTGGCGCGATGGGCGCGGATTTCGTCCAGATCCACGTCGGCGACGGAGATGGAGACGGGTGCGAAGGCGAGTCGCGGTCCCTCCACCAGCATCCGACCGCAGGAGGCGATGCGGCACGAAGCGTCGTACACGATGCGCCCCGACTCGTTTCCGGAGAGGTTCGACCAGACGTAGGCGACGCCGAGCGAGCGCGAACCGTCGGCGACCAGACGGGAGCGCAGCTCGTCCTTCCCCAGGGCGAAATGGGAGGCCGAGGGAGAAAAGACCACGTCGCAATCGGCGGCCGCGAGTTCCAGGCCCGGCCTCCCTGCGGCCCAGGCGTCTTCGCAGATCTCGAACCCCATCCGGATCCCGTCCCACTCGAAGACCTGGTCCCCGACGGGGCAGCCGAGTTCGGGGTATTCCTCCAAGGATCCCGGCGTCCAGGGATGGAACCAGCGGGTCTCGTAGTGCACACCTTCCCTGGCCAGGTGCCTTTTGCAGGCGATTCCAAGCACCGCGCCATTTCCCAGCAGGGCGCAGGCGTTGTGGACCCGCCCGCGCAGACGGATGGGGAATCCCGCGGCGACCAGGATGCCCTGGGGGACCGATCGCGCCAGTTCGCGGATCGAAGCGAGCGACCGCTCCGCCAACCAGTTGGAAAGGAACATGTCCTCGCACCCGTACCCGGAAAGGCAGAGCTCGGGCAGGACCAGCACATGGGCTCCAACCGTCCGCGCCCGGTCCAGCGCCTCCAGGGCCCGGTCCAGGTTTCCCCGGAAATCGAAGGGCGTCGTGGAAACGGCCGCGGAGCAGAGGCGAAGGATCACCGGTGGTTCTCCTCCACCGGGCGGGCTTCCAGCAGGGCGCCGAGGACATCGGCGAGGTCCTCGTCGGAAAGCGCTTCCAGCGGCGCGCGGAAGGAAAGGACCGACAATCGACCCCCCTTCCAAAGATGCGCCACCAGCAGGAATTCGTCCGAACTCGTCTCGCCGAAGCTGCGCAGCACCGTGACACCTTCCGGCGTTTCCTCCATGCGGGTCTGCTGGGCGTTCAGGTGGTGCCTCTCGCACCAGTCTTCGTGCGCCTCCATGAGGTCCGTCGATTCGATGGAATGCACGGATTCCAGGACGTCGAGGATCGCGAGCGACGATCTGCTCGCGCCTTGCCAGACCCCGGGGCCCACGGAAACCCAAGAGTCGCGCAGTCCCAGGTCCAACCATCGGCGCGGGGACAGCATCAGTCCGCCTCTCCGGAAGCCCGTCGATCGAGATGGTCCTGCAGGAGCACCCTGGCGGCGGCCTTGTCGACCAGCGCCTTGGGGTCCTTGCCGGGGACCCAGCCCGCGGCCTTCAGGTCCTGCTCCGCGGCGAAGCTGGTGAACCGTTCGTCTTCGTAGACCACCGGGATGCGCATGGAAGCCTGGAGGCGCCCTCCGAATTCCCTGACCAGCTTCGCGGTCTCGGACTCCTCCCCGTTGTCGCTGCGCAGCGGGAGCCCCAGGACGATCCCGCGCACATCCTCCTCGTCGCAGATCCGGCGGATCTCGCCCAGGGGATCTCCGGTCTTGGCGTCGAGCGTGGAGTAGCCGAAGGCCCGGGCACCGTCCAGATCGGAGAGGGCGAGGCCGATCCTTCGGCCTCCCCAGTCAATTCCCAGCCATCTTGGCATGCTCGTCCCTCAGGCGCGCGTATTCGTGGAGGAGGTAGATGGTCGAGGATCTGATGGTCCTGGAGGGCGCCGATGCGCCAGCTCGGAACGAGAATTGTCCCCGGTCCCGGTCCAACAGGAAATGCAGCGCCTCGGTTCCTTCCTCGCGGCCGAGCACCGCGTGGCGCACTTCCCCTCCCTCCAGCCAGATCCAGCCGGAAACCCCGTCGGTGGCGATCTCCACCCTTCCCGTGCGGCAGGCGTTGGCCAGGAAGTAGAGGAGCTCCAGGATTGTTCCCTGGCGGAGCGGTCCCCGTACCTCGCTGAGACGGGACAGTTGCTGTGGACCCGGATGGCGACCCACCAGCTGTTCGGCCTTCTCCAGGATCACCGTGATCTTCGCGTTGGGCTCGACCCAGGCGCGCATTTGCTGAGCACCCCGGTCCACGGCCCCCAGCACGTCCAGGAGCAGGATGGGAGTGGAGGCCACACGCGCGTCGGCGATCTCCAATTGGGCGAGATCCGCCCCGTGGCGGGACCTGTCGACCACCAGGAGCGAGGGATGGAACCCCGCCAGGAACTCGCCCAACCCGGCGTCCGGCGGGAGGATCTGGGTGTCCCAGCCGGCGTCCTGGAATTCGCCCGCCAGATCTTCGGCTCGACTGTCCGAGCCCAGCGCGAGCAGGACCCAGCGGCTGCGGACCTCCACGGGGGGGGTGCGACGCCTGGCCACCACCAGCACGATGCCCGCGAGCAACAGCACGACGGCCGCGCCGCCCAAGGCGCACAGGAGGGAGATCGGATTGGTGGTGGCGATGAATTCCCACATGGAGCGGATGGTACTCCCCTCAGCGGAAGGTGGAAGGCTTGGCGAGCTTCAGTTGGTCCTCGATGTCCTGGAAGACGATTTCCACCGTCCGGGTGGCGTCCACCCTTCGCAGGAGACGCTTCTCCTCGTAGAGATCGATCAGCGGCTTGGTCTTTTCGTGGTATTCCTGGAGGCGAACCCGGAGCACTTCCGGGGTGTCGTCCAGGCGTTTCGTGAACACCTGCCCCTGGACCTCGCGGGCGCGCTTCATCACGCGTGACTCCACCACTTCGTCCGGCACGTCCAGGTAGATGACGGCGTCCAGGTTCCAATTTTCGAAGAGGTATTCCGCCTGCGGACGGGTGCGCGGGAAGCCGTCGAGGACGAACCCCCAGTTCCAGTCGTGCTCTTCCAACCGTGCATGCACGACCTCTTCCACGATGTCGTCGGGGACCAGCAGGCCCTGGTTCATGAGCCTGGTGATCCTGGCCGCGATCTTGGTGTGGTTGGCCATGTGCCAGCGGAAGATGTCTCCCAGGCTGATGTGCACGAATCCATGGTTGGTGCAGAGCAACTCGCTCTGGGTGCCCTTTCCGGAACCTTGGGGCCCGAAGATGACGTACTTGTCCATTGCCCGCATAGTACCTATTCCACGCCCGCCGCCGCCGTCGGCTCCCCTCCCGTGCGCCTTTGCCGGAGCGTGACCACCCCCCCCTTTCCTACTTTCCCCGGGAAGATGCAGAACCGCACCGCCATCGCTTCGCTTTTCCTCGCCGGGTGGACGATGTGCGCCTGCCATTCCCGCGAGGCGGCGCAAAAATCCCACACCCCCAAGCGTTCCGAGGCGGAGGATACCCTGACCGTGGCCGCTGCCGTGGAACCCGTGGCCTGGTTGGGATGCCAAATGGCCGGACCGCCCTGCCGGACCATCGTCCTTGTCCCGCCGGGAGCCTCGGCACACACCTGGGAACCGCGTCCCGCGGATCTGGAGGCGCTCCAAGGTGCTTCCGTCTATCTCCGCACGGGCCTGGCGTTCGAGGAAGCCTGGACCCCTCGGCTCCAATCGACCATCCCCGGACTGCGCGTGGTGGATCTGAGAGGCGGCCTCAGCATGGCGGATCGCGACGAACCGCATGTCCACCACTCCGAGGAAGCGGATCCCCACGCGTGGTCTTCGCCCCGGGCCTTCCTGGAACTGGCCGATACCCTCGCACCCCGCTGGGAGGCCGCCTCCCCGGAGCTGGCGAAGAGGATCCGGGCCCATCTGCCTGCCGTCCGCGCGAAGCTGCTGGCCCTGGACTCCGCGGCCCGCGACCGGTTGGGACCGTTTTCCGGTCGGACCTTCGTGGTGAACCATCCGGGACTCGGATATCTCGCCAGGGATTACGGACTGGTCCAGATGCCGCTGGAATCGTTCGGACAGGAGTTGACCCCGGTCATCCTCTTCGAGATCCGCCGCACGGCCCATGCGCAGGGAATCCGGGCGGTGTTCGTGCTACCGGAAGCATCGCGCCGGGTGGCCGACCAGATCGCCATGGACCTCGGCGTTCCCACCGTGGACCTGGACCTTTTGGCGCGCGGCCCCTACGACTCCATCTTCCGAGCCGCCCTGGACCGCCTGGCGGGCGGCCTGTGACTCCGGCTTTCCGGTTTCGGGACGTCTCGGCCGGTTATCGGAAGCGGGTGGTGCTGCGGGGAGTGGATCTCGAGCTTCCGCGCGGCGGGATCCTGGGCCTGATCGGCCCCAATGGCGCGGGGAAGAGCACCGTCCTGCGGCTTCTCCTTGGACTGATCCTGCCGCAGGAGGGAACGGTCGAGGTGTTGGGAGCCTCCGCCCGCCTGGCGCGCCCCAAGCTGGGGTACGTGCCCCAGACCCTGACCCTGGATCGCGACCTGCCCGGCACCCTGCGGGACCTGGTGCTTTCCGGATTCCTGGGGCTGATCCCTCCGGGAGGCACGCCATCGCGCGAGGAGGCCGACCGCGCCACGCACTGGATGGACAGGCTGGGGATCGCGGACCTCGCCAAACGGAAATTGTCGGAACTCTCCGGGGGCCAACTCCAACTGGGCCTCGTGGCCAGGGCCCTGGTCCGCGAGCCCGACCTGCTCCTTTTGGACGAACCCACCGCCAACGCCGACGCCCGCGCGGAGGGAGCCGTGTTCGGACTGTTGGAGGAGGTATGCCGCGACCGCACCGGAGTGGTGGTGAGCCACGACATCGGGGTGCTGTCCAGCAACGTGGATTCCATCGCCTGCGTCGGTGCCGGCAGGATCGTGTACCACGGGTCCACCGAAGTGCCCGTGGACGCCCTCGAAGCGGCCTATGGATGTCCGGTGGACCTGATCGCCCACGGCCATCCCCACCGGGTTCTGGCCGACCACCACCACGGAGGAAGGGAATGAGCCTTCTGGTGATCCCGCTCATCGCGATCTTCCTCGCGGCCATCGCTTCGGGCGTCGCCGGGACGCTGGCCGTCACCCACCGCATGGTCTCCCTGGGCGGAGGCCTTGCCCATGCGGCCTACGGCGGGGTGGGCCTGGCATTCCTGCTCGGCTGGACGCCGTTGCCCGTCACCGTGGTGTTCACCTTGGCCATCGCCATGCTCATCGTCTGGCTGTCCGAGCATTCGCCGGAGCGGGCCGACACCCTGATCGGAGTGGTCTGGGCCCTCGGGATGGCTTTCGGGATCCTCTGCGTGGACCTCTCGCGCTCCTACGCCGGAGATCTGATGTCGGTGCTGTTCGGCAGCCTCCTCGCGATTCCCCGACAGGATCTACGCCCTGGGGGTCCTGGACGCGGTGCTGGTGTTCTGCGCCTGGCGATTTCGCAGGGAGCTTTTGGCCATGGCCGTGGATCCCGAGTTCGCCGAAGTCACCGGCTTTCCCGTGCGCGCCTTCCGCGTGGGGCTCCTTTCGCTGCTCTCGCTGGCCGTGGTGCTCCTGATGCGGGTGGTGGGACTCGTGCTCCTGGTGGCCTTCCTCTCCATTCCCGGGGCGCTCGCGGTGCGCTGGACGCGTTCCATGGGACGCGCCCTGTGTGTCGCCACCGGCCTCGCCTTCGTGTTCGGGTTGGCGGGACTGGCGCTTTCCTGGGCGTTCAACCTGTCCACGGGCGCCTGCGTGATCGCGGCCGCCGGCACCACCTACCTGGCCACTAGCCTCCGGTCCAGGGAGTGAATCCGGTCCCCTTCTTCGACCTTTCCCGGCAGCACGCCGCGATGGGGAAACGCCTGACGGTACCTGTCGAGACCCTCCTGGCCTCGGGCTCCTGCGTCCTGGGGCCCACCGTGGAATCGCTCGAGGAGGACCTCGCCGCGCGGTGCGGCACCCGGTGGGCGGTCGGGGTTTCCAGCGGTACCGACGCGCTGTTCGCGACGCTTTCCGCCTTGGGCATCGGGGCCGGCGACGAGGTGGTCACCTCGCCCTTCAGTTTCGTCGCCACCGCCCAGGCCATCGCCCGCACCGGAGCGACCCCGATCTTCGCCGACATCGACGGCGCCACCATGAACCTGGACCCGGTGGCCGCCGAAGCCGCCTGCGGTCCACGCACCCGGGCCATCCTGCCCGTCCACCTCTTCGGACTCGTGGCTGACATGGAGTCCTTGGAAGATGTCGCGCGAACCCGCGGCCTGGCTCTCGTGGAGGATGCCGCCCAGGCCTTCGCCGCCGAGCACCAGGGCAGGGTCGCGGGGTCCTGGGGGATTGCGGGGTGCCATTCCTTCTACCCCACGAAGGTCCTGGGCGCAGCCGGGGACGCCGGCGCCGTCACCACGTCCGATCCCGACCTCGCGGAGCGGATCTCGCGCCTCCGGGTCCACGGGGCGGGTGCCGACGGACTCCACCGGGAGCTGGGCGGCAATTTCCGGATGGACGCGGTGCAGGCATCGATCCTCGGCGCCAAGCTTCCGCTCCTGGAGGGATTCCTGTCGGCCCGCTTCGCGCACGCCACCGCGTACCTGGACGCCTTGGAGGGGACCGATTCCGTTCTTCCCTCCGTGGATTCCCATGGACGAAGGGTCTGGAGCCAGTTCTGCATCCGGCACCCGCGGCGCGACGCTCTGCGGGCGCACCTCTCCTCGCGGGGAATCGGAACCGGCATCTACTATCGCCTGCCCCTGCATCTGGAACCTTGCTTTTCGTATTTGAAGCATCGGGTGGGCGACTTTCCCAACGCCGAACGGGCCGCCCGGGAGATCCTGGCGTTGCCCATCTTTCCGGAATTGCGGACGGACGAGCGCGACCGGGTGATCGAGGCGGTGCTCGAATTCGAAGGAGGTGCATCGTGATCCTGGTTTCCCCGGAATCCGTCCGCGAGGCGGAAGCGCGAAGCCGCGGACTCCTCCAGATCTCGGAAGACCTCCAGATGGAGAGGGCATCCCTCGGGGCATGGAAGATCTTTCGCCAGACCTTCCCGGACGCCGATACGATTGCCGTCCTCTGCGGTCCGGGTGCCAACGGAGGCGATGGGCTCGCCCTGGCCCGCCACGCCCTGCTGGACGGATTCCGTCCCATCGTCTCCTTCCCGGGGCCGCATCCCGCGGAAGGTTCGCTCGCGTTTTTGCAATACCGGAGACTTCAAGCCCTGGGCCTGGAATGCGTTCCCTGGCAAGGACTCGCCGAACTCGAACCCGCGGTCCCCGCGGTGGATGCCCTGTTCGGGACGGGGCTGTCCAGGGGACTTTCGGATGAATTCCATGACGCGGCCGGTTGGCTCTCCGCTCGCCGCACCTTGGCCCTCGACCTCCCTTCGGGTCTGGACGGGCGGACCGGGCATCCACTGGGAGAGGCCGTTCGGGCCACGGCCACCGTGAGCTTCGGGCGGGCCAAGACAGGTCTCTTCCTGGATCCGGGCCGCGAATTCGCGGGCGCCGTCCATGTCGTGGACATCGGAATCCCCGACTCTTGCTGGGATTCCCACGGGGTCCAGGCCCTCGACTCCGACTGGGCATGCGATCGCCTGCCCCCGCGACCGCGCGGAGCGCACAAGGGATCGGCGGGCAAGGCCGTGCTGCTGGTGGGTTCGCGGGAGTATTTCGGGGCCGCCGTCCTCTCGTCATCGGCGGCGTTGCGGTCGGGAGCGGGCATGGTCACGGTGGCGAGCGTCCCGGAAGTTGCCGAAATCATCGCCCGCACCGTTCCGGAATGCTTGGGGAAGGTCGCCTTCGGGCCATCGGCCATCGGTGTCGACCAGATCCTGTCCAAGGCGGACGCCGTTCTCGCGGGACCGGGAATCGGACAGGGAGAGGACGCCGAGTCGGCCCTGGCCTCGCTCCTGGAGGCTTGGACCGGTCCGGTGGTCCTGGACGCCGACGCCCTGAACCTGGTCGCGGCCAGACCCCACCTGCGGGGGCTGCTGGACGACCATCGCGGTCGATTGGTCCTGACGCCGCATCCGTTGGAGGCCTCGCGACTCCTTGGCGTTCCCGTGCAGGAACTGCTCGCGGACCCGGTCCATGCCGCCCGCCGATTGGCCCTCGCCTTTGACGCCGTGGTCGTGTTCAAGACCGCCACTCCCGTGGTCGCATCCCCCGACGGCAGATCGGCGCTGGGGATCGCGGGTCATTCCGGAATGGCGGTGGGCGGGTGCGGCGACGCCCTGGCCGGTGCCGTGGTGGCCCGGCTCGCCGAGGGGCAGGAGCCCTTCGAGGCGACTTGCCAGGCGGTGCGTGCCCATGCGCGGGCCGGCGACATCGCGGGGGATGGTGGCAAGCGGGGCATGTCGGTGACGGATCTGGTGGCCGCGCTCCCGCGGGCCTGGCAGGAGATGGAGAAGAGCTAGAGAGATGGCAAATTCGCAGTCAATTAGTGATTTGCCATGGCAAATTCGCAATTTGATGCTAATTTGCCAGACATGGATCGTTGGCTGACAGCGCGTCTGAGGGAGGATCTGGAGCACAAGCTCGTGATCCTGTCCGGACCGCGCCAAGTGGGGAAAACATGGCTTTCCAAGCAGTTGGTCTCCGATCCGCGCCATGCCCTCTACCTGAATTGGGACGATCCCGATCACCGCCAAATCATCGCGGATCGGGGTTGGCTCCCCACCACCACATTGCTGGTCCTGGATGAAGTCCACAAGATGCCGGACTGGAAGAACCACCTCAAGGGGATCTGGGACACCAAGCCCGCAGGCCTGAAGATCCTGGTCACCGGATCGGCCCGGTTGGAGGCGTTCCGCCAAGTTGGAGATTCGTTGGCCGGACGTTTCCTGCGCCATCGCCTTTTGCCCATCTGCCCATTCGAGGCCGCCCAAGCCGGTGATGCGGGATTGGAGAGGCTCCTGGAATGGGGTGGATTTCCGGAGCCCTATCTCGCGAGCGACGCCGTCCGGGCCAACCGCTGGCGCAAGCAGTACGTGGACGGTCTCCTGCGCGAGGATCTCCTGTCGTTCGAACGGATCCACGAACTCTCGAAGATGCAGATGCTGGTGGAGCTTTTGCGCGAGCGTGTGGGGAGCCTCCTGTCGTGGTCGTCGCTGGCGGAGGACCTGCGTCTTTCCCCGGCCACGGTGGAACGCTACGTGGAGATCCTGGAAGCCCTCTACATCGTGTTCCGCGTGGGTCCTTGGGCGCGCGACATCGCGCGCTCCGTGGGCCGCAAACCCAAGGTCTACTTCTTCGACAACGCGCTGGTTCGCAAAGACGCCGGCGCGAGGCTCGAGAACCTGGCCGCGGTGGCGCTCCAGAAACTGGTGTGGGCGCGCGAGGACGTCCTGGGCCGCGAGACATCCCTCCACTACCTGCGCACGCGCGACGGACGGGAGGTGGATTTCTGTCTGGTGGAGAATGGCGTCCCAGTCCGCTCCCTGGAGATCAAGTCAACCTTTCGACAGACCCCCGCCGGACAGAAATGGTTCCTGTCCCATGGGATTCCCGGCACGGTGCTGTGCGGATCGGAAAGCAGGGAACGGATGGTCGACGGCCTGGAAGTGCGCGACCTGGGGAACTGGATCCGAGAGGCGTGGGAGGAGATGGAACCGGATTGACACCGGAGATTTCCGGGGATGGTTGCGAAAGCGGATCCCGCGCGTATAGATTCCTGACATGAAGCTCACCCAATCCTGCGCTCGCTTCGCCGCCGTTTCGCTTTTCCTCTCGTTCCTCGCCGGTTGCAAGGAGGAGCCCTTGCCCGTCCTCCCTTGCGACACCACCACCTTGATCCTATCCCACAAGGTCATCCAGTCCACCCCGGAGGGATTGAGGGTCATCGACGCCCCCGACCTGCGCCGTGCGGACACCTTGAAGTTCACGGGCGGCTACACCCTCCACAAGAGCGGAGGGATGTTCGGCAAGTCCTGGGTGTACCTGGATGTGACCCACCGGGGTCGCCCCGATTCGGTGTACCCCATCGGGCTCATCACCAGCCTATGGAACGTGAACGAAGCGCTGCCGCCGATTGCCGTTCCCATCAAGAACTGCTACGACACCGTCAAGGCGCACTTCCCCGACGCCAACTGATCGGGGCCGGGACGGTTCCGGTCTACACGTTGTCCCGGAGCCGCGGGTGCACGAGACCTTCCGGCGACAGGATCCGGTCGAGCTGGTCGGCTTCCAGCAGGCCGCGCTCCAGCACCAGGTCGCGCACGCGGCGGCCGGTGCGGTGGGCTTCCTGGGCGATGGCCGAGGCCTGGGCGTACCCGATCCAGGGGTTGAGCGCGGTGGCCACCCCCGCCGATTCCTCCACGTAGCGGTGCAGGGTCTCGCGGTTGGCCTCGATTCCCACCACGCAGCGTTCGCGCAGCACGCGGCATCCGGAGGCCAGGTAGGTGAGGCTCTGGAACAGGCTCCGGGCCATGATGGGCTCGAAGGCGTTGAGCTGCAACTGCCCGGATTCGGCGGCGAAGGTCACGGTGACGTCGTTTCCGATCACCGCGAAGGCGATCTGGTTCACCACCTCGGGGATGATGGGGTTCACCTTGCCCGGCATGATGGACGACCCCGCCGCCATGGGCGGCAACCGGATTTCGCCCAGGCCCGCGCGCGGGCCGCTGGACAGGAGTCGCAGGTCGTTGCAGATCTTGGAGAGCTTCACGGCCACCCGCTTCAGCACGCCGGAGAGCTGCACGAAGGCCCCGGCGTCCTGGGTGGCTTCGATGAGATCGGGAGCCACCGACAGCTCCACGCCCGCGATCTCCGACAATTTGCGGCAAACCAGGCCCGCGTATTGGGGCGGCGCGTTGATGCCCGTCCCGATGGCGGTGGCGCCCATGTTGATCTCGTGGACCAGGGTCCGGGCCTCGGCCAGGCGGCGACCATCCTCGTCCAGCATGTGGGCCCAGGCGTGGAACTCCTGTCCCAGGGTCATGGGGACGGCGTCCTGCAACTGGGTCCGACCCATCTTGAGCACGTCGGAAAACTCGTCGCCCTTGGCCCCGAAGGCATTGGCCAGGAGGTCCAGCTCGCGCAGGAGGTGTCCGGTCAGGAAATGGAGGGCGATCTTGAGGGCGGTCGGATATGCGTCGTTGGTGCTCTGGCTCGCGTTGACATGGTCCAGCGGATGCAGCTTCGCGTAGTCGCCCTTCACGTGGCCCAGGATTTCCAAGGCCCGGTTGCAGACGACCTCGTTGGCGTTCATGTTGGTGCTGGTCCCGGCCCCGCCCTGGATCACGTCGCACACGAACTGGTCGTGGAGTTCTCCTCGGCGGATCTCCTCGCAGGCCTGGACGATTGCGGAACAGCGTTCGTCGTCCAGGATGCCCAGCTCCCGGTTGGCCAGCGCCGCGGCTTGCTTCACGCAGGCCAACGCGTTGACCAGTTCCGGGTAGAGCGAGATGGCCACCCCCGAGATGGCGAAGTTCTCCAAGGCCCGGAGGGTGTGGATCCCCCAGTAGGCGTCGGCGGGGACGGATCGGTCTCCCAGGAGGTCGTGTTCGGTGCGCACGGTGGTGGTGGGTTGATTGGTCGTCATCGGTCAGAGGATACCAATCGCCGGCCCTACTCCAGCCGCCAATCGATCTCGGGCTGGCCGGCCTTGCGCAAAAAATCGTTCGCGCGGCTGAAGGGCCTGCTCCCGAGGAATCCCCGGTAGGCGGACAGCGGCGAGGGATGCACGGAGGCGATCACCCCGTGACGGGACAGATCCACCCGTTCCGTCTTCTTCCGGGCCGGGGTCCCCCAGAGGATGAAGACCATGGGTTCCGGGCGCTCGGCCAGAAGTTCAACGATTCGGTCGGTGAATCTCTCCCACCCCTTGCCTTGGTGGGACAAGGGCTGACCCGCCCGAACCGTGAGGCAGGTGTTCAAGAGCAGCACGCCCTGGGAGGCCCAACGCTCCAGGCTCCCATGGGCCGGGATGGGCAGGTTCAGGTCGTCGTGCCATTCCTGGTGGATGTTGACCAGCGACGGGGGTTTGGCAATTCCCGGGGGCACGGAGAAGCAGAGGCCGTGGGCTTGTCCGGGCCCGTGGTAGGGATCCTGGCCCAGGATCACGGCCCGCACCGATTCGAAGGGGGTCGAGTCGAGCGCCGCGAAGATCCGCGAGCCAGGGGGATAGACGGTGGCCCCGGCGGACTTTTCGGATTGCAGAAAGACCTTGAGGGCGGCGAACCACTCCGAGGCGAATGCGTCCTGGAGACGGGAACGCCAGCTTTCGTGGAGTCGGGGGCGAACGGTCGCTTCGGCCATGTTCGCAATCTAGGCGAGGTTTCGCGGTCTCGATTGCCCAGTTCAACTTTATAGGTTCCGAGGCATGAAATTCGATCTCGAACTCCTGCGCCGCGGCGCCGACAACCTCCGCTGGCTTTCCGCATCCATGCCCCAGGCGGCCAACAGCGGCCACCCCGGCGGCCCCATGGGTGGGGCGGATTACGTCCACCTCCTCTACTCCGAATATCTCGTCTACGATCCGGACGATCCCCATTGGCAGGAGCGCGACCGGTTCTTCCTGGACCCGGGCCACATGAGCGCCTTGTTGTATTCCACCCTCGCCACCACCGGCAAATACTCCACCGAAGATCTCTCCCAGTTCCGCCGCTGGGGATCGCACACCCCGGGCCATCCGGAGCACGACGTCGCCCACGGGGTGGAAAACACCTCGGGTCCTCTGGGGCAAGGGCACGCCTTCGGGCTCGGTGCCGCCATCGCCGAGCGCTTCCTCGCCGAGCGTTTCGGCGAGTGGCTGGCCCACAAGACGTTCATCTACATCTCCGACGGCGGCGTGCAGGAGGAGATTTCCCAGGGCGTGGGCCGCATCGCCGGGCACCTCGCGCTTTCCAACATCGTGATGTTCTACGACTCGAACCTGATCCAGTTGTCCACCCGCACCGCGGACACCACCTCGGAAGACACGGCGGCCAAATACAGATCCTGGGGTTGGAAGGTCGTGGAGGTCCAGGGCGACGATTTCATCGGGATGCGCGCCGCGCTGGACCAGGCCGTGGCCGAGACCCACGCACCCACGCTGATCTTGGGCCACACCACCATGGGCAAAGGTGCGCGCCGCGCCGACGGGTCCATCTGGGAAAACGACAACAAGCAGCACGGGGCCCCATTGGGGAAGGAGGCGACCGACGCGACGGTGAGTGCGTTGGGCGGCGATCCGTCCAATCCATTCCAGATCCTGCCGGACGTACTGGCCGGGCAGAAGGCCCGCCAACAGGAACTACGCGACATCGTGGCCCAGCGCCGGAAGGGCAAAGCCGACTGGGCTGCGGCCCATCCCGACAAGGCCGCCCTCTACGCGAAATTCTTCGCGCTGGGCCCCTGGGACGTGGGCTGGGACGACATCGCCTTCGGGCCGGGCATGGCCAGCCGGAATTCGTCGGCGAAGGTGCTGGAACGGCTCGCCGAACGGGTCCCCAACATCGTGGCCATCTCGGCCGACCTCGCCGATTCCGACAAGAGCGAAGCGTTCCTGAAGAAGACCGGCTTCTTCCAGCGCCGCGACTTTTCGGGCGCGTTCCTGCAAGCCGGGGTCTCCGAACTCACCATGGCCGCGGTCGCCGTGGGTATGTCGCTGCATGGAGGGGTCCAGCCCGTGTGCTCCACCTTCTTCGCCTTCTCCGACTACATGAAGCCGGTCCTCCGGCTGGCGGCGCTCCAGGAAACCCGGACCATCTTCTTCTGGACCCACGACAGCTTCCGCGTGGGAGAGGACGGACCCACCCACCAGCCCGTGGAACAGGAAACCCAACTGCGGCTCCTGGAACAGGTGAAGAACCTCTCCGGACGGCGGTCCTTCCTGGTGCTGCGCCCCGGCGATTCCGAGGAGGTCCGGCAGGCTTGGAAGGTCGCGATCGAAAACGAGCTGGGGCCCACCGGCCTGATCTTCTCGCGTCAGGACCTGATCGACCTCCCCTCCGACGGTGGCGACAGGAAATCCAACGCCAAAGGGCTGCTACAGGGCGGTTACGTGGTTTCGGGAGGCGCCATTCGTCCCGACTTGGTGATCCTGGCCAATGGCTCGGAACTCGGACTGGCCCACCAGACCGCGGAACTCATCCGCGCCGAGGGGATCTCCGTCCAGATCTCCAGCATCCCTTCCATCGGATTGTTCTGGGAGCAGGACAACGCCCATCGCGAGCGGGTTCTGCCCCCAGGCGTGCCGGTTCTGGCGTTGACGGCGGGTCTGCCTTCGGTATTCCGCGGCCTGGAAGGGCCCTTGGGCGAGGTTTTCGGCATGACTCGGTTCGGGGCCTCCGCGAATTTCAAGGTCCTGGACGAGAAATTCGGATTCATGCCCGCGGCCATGGCCGAACGCGCCCGAGCCCTGCTTGCCGACCAGCCTCGCCGCAGAACCGTCTTGCATCAGCTCTTCGGCTAAAAACGACTCGCGAGTCCGACGGTCAGACCTCATTTTGGGTGGCATGGCTCGTCGGTCCTCTGTGCTCGTGCTCTGCGCTCTCGCCGCATCGTCCTTCCTGGCAGGTTGCGCTTCCCATTCGGCCACCCGGGCCGAGGAAGGCCCCCCGAACGCTCCTCCCTCGCCCATCAAGTCGGTCAAACCCGACTCGATGGCGGTCGCTCAGCCCCCTGCACCCATCGCCCACGCGGATTCCACCAGCCCGGAGGCCAGGCCCCAGGTGGTTGTGGAGGGGATCGATTTCACGGGTGTGCGGACCCGCTTGATCCCGCACGTGATGAGCCGGGGCTGGATGCTTTCGGTCAACAAGAGCGACAGCATCGAATTCGTCCGCCCCGCCGTCCCGGAGCTCGCCCAGGCGATCTTCGGCATCGCCCCACCCCGGGGCAGTCGGATCTGCCTGCGATTTCGGCTGGCCGCCCTGCCCGACGGAACTCGGATCGAAATCGTCGGCCATCTCCTTGGTCGTTCCGGTCCGCTTCCATATCGCGCCTCCGCGGATGTCCTGGCCGCCAATCTCGACGATTT
>CAYXXL010000013.1:0-19621 GCA_964469025.1 uncultured Fibrobacteria bacterium | reverse complement strand
TTCCAGGTTCCCAGGGGTTTGCCGGTGAGATCCAGCTGGCCCACCCATTGGTTTTGGATCGCGAGCGACGGAGCGTCGAAGTAGAACTGCAACTGGCCGTACCAGTAGGGATTGGCCATGGTGGAAAGCTTCACGGAGATCTCGAGCATGTTGAAGCCCAGCGCCACCGTCTGGTTGAGATTCGGCGTTTCCAGGACGGTGTAGTTGTTGGGGACCAGAAGCATGGAAGCGGTTCCCTGGACGTGGTCGGCGGAACTCGACTTGGTCACCGGAGGGCCGTTCCAGGAAACCGTCCAAAGGGAAGGATCGTCGAAGCTCATGGAGGCGTTGTAGGGAACCGTGACCAGATCGTCGTACAAGCCGAAGATCCAGGGGGTGCTGCCCGCTTCCACCGCGCCGGCATCGGGGCTGGCCCCCTGCCAGGTCTGGCCGGCCATGTACGGGATTCCGTAGTCGATGGCGAGGGAACCCGGCTCGGGAGTGAAGTTGTTGTCCAGCAAATCCGTCAGATGGGGGTCGGTTCCCACCGGGAGGTTGTGGGACCATGCCAAGCCCATGGATTGGAACGTGGACGGATTCGCCGTACTGGAGGTCATGGGGTAGGAATACTCCGGCCCGGTCGTGAGGCCTGCGGAGAGGATGTTGTCCTCCATCAGGCTCCCGGTCAGATTTTTGATCACCCGGAAATCGGCGAAGGCGTTGAGCTTGATCCCGGTGTTGCTCCCGATCCGGTTGTAGAGCGAATTCGAATTGGTGTCGCCCGCCTTGTTCACCAGGCAATTGAAACCCACTCCGTCGATCAAATCGTCGAGGACGTTGTGGAGGACGTCGTTGTGGGAACTCGCCTCGTCGAGGTAGATGCCCGTCGTGCCTTGATCGACGAGGTTGGAATCGATGGTGACGCTCCCGGCGGGGTGCAGGGGAAAGTCGATTCCGGCCGCGTCGGAGTTGTTCGTGGCACCGAACCCGGAGATCCAGTTGCGGCGGACCACCGCGTTGTCGGTGGCCTCGGTCATGGCATCCACGCCGCAGTAGCCGGAAAGGAAGATGTCGTTTCGCGCGACCACCGCTCCCGACGCCTCGATGGAGATGTTGCCCTCGTTCTGGCCCATCCGCGTCCCGTCGCGGACGACGTTGTTGTCCACCGTGTCGCGCAATCCGTTCATGTCCACGCAGCGACCGTCGCAGCCATCGATCACGGAATGGTGCAGGCGACTGTCGTTGCCCATGACCAGTCCCGCGTGCTGGGAGTAGTCCCACAAGGTCTCGTTCCAGCGCAGGATCCCGGCTTCCTCGATCTTGAGGTGGTGGTATTGGATGCGGCTGATGGTTCCGTTGGGCACGGGCACCACCCCTTGGAACTGGAGGTCGTGGATCGCCCAGTTGGAAACGTTTTTCAGCACGAAGGCCGCCGACGACGATTGCACGCGGATCGGAATCTGGTTCGGGTCGGATCCGTCGGTTTGGAGCCAGATCTTGCCCGATGCGCCATCCCATGCCCACCGCCAAGGGCCGTTGATCAGGTTCTTTGAACCCTCCAGATAGAACGAAGCCCCGACGGCGGCCGGCCAGGACCCGTCGCTGGGGATTCCGACCTGCCCGCCGGTGCCGGAGGAAGTGATGAAGACGGAGTGGGAGGTCAGGTGGTACTTCGCGGAGATCACGGCGCGGGCGCCGGCCAGGTTGACCGCCGGGATGGAGGGATTCACGAGGAGCGTCGCGGTGGTTCCGGTGGTGGCGGTCAGGAAGGGGTGGATGGAAACCGCTTGGTTGAGGTCGGGGAAGCTGGCTTCGGGAAGCGGAGTCGCGTCGTTCCAGAGGCGGATGCCCCGCTCGAAGTAGCCCGCTTCCGCCTTCTGTCTGGTCACTACGGAGTTGTAGTCGAACGGCGCGTTCCAAAGGTTGCCGGAAACGCGCGTCCACGCCACGTTGGAGCCCTGACGGATCACGACGGATTCGTTGGTGTGGCCCTGCACGACGATCGGATTCCCCACCGCACCGCTGGCGGTCGAGACGGTTCCGGTCGCCGTCGCCGTGTAGGTTCCGGCGCGCAGGTCGCAGACGTCGCCCGGGGAATGGAGGGAGGAGATGCACTTGTCCAAGGTCTTGAACGGTTGGGAGAGCGTTCCCTGAGCCGCGTCGGATCCTGCGTTGGCATCGGCGTAGAAGGTGGTGGCGCCACTGGTGCCGAAAAGAACAAGGGTTGTCGCGGCGCAAAGAAACATTCTCTTCATGGAGTGGCCTCCTTTGGGGGTGCCACCATCATAGCATGTGTGCGGGATGTTTCAAGCCCGGGAGATCCGAGTGTCCCGGATACGACCAGGTCCGGGATCGCTCAGGAGGCGAGTTGGAGGGTCCTGGCCAGCAGGGAGGGAACGAACTGGGATCGGATGCCGGGACGATAGTTGTCTCCCCAGCCCTCCAGTTCCGACAGTGTTTCGAAAATGTTTCCCGACAACGAAACCCGGTCCACCGGGGTGCGCGAGGCCCCTTGCACGAGGAATCCCTGCACGCCGATGCTGACATCTCCGGAGACGGGATTGCACCCGGTGGAACCTTCCAGCTTGACCACGTGCAGCACCCTCGGAAACGCCTGCTCGAGGCTTTCGCGGGAACGTCCGCCGGGGAGCTCCACCTGGAGGTTGGAGAAGCCTGCGGACACCCGACCGGTGTATCCCCGGACCGCGTCGCCCGTGGGCGCGATCCCGTCTCGGGCCGCCGTTTCCAGGTTGTGGAGGAATCCACGGAGGATTCCGTCGTCCACGAGCCGACGGGGAGACGTGGCCAGGCCTTCGCCGTCGAAGAATCGGGAACCGGACATCCCCACCAGGTGGGGCTGGGTCGACAGGTGGAACCCCGGGGGTGCCAAGCGCTGGCCAACCCTGCCGACCAGCCGCGACTGTCCCTTCTGCACGGCGTCGGCGAGGAACGCTCCCAGGAAGATCGACAGGAACTGGGCCGATATCCGCTCGTCGAAGAGCACCGGTACGGGGCCGGAAGGGATGGGGTGCGCACCCAGGAGTTCCACCGATCGTTGGACGGCCTGGAGAGCGAGCCCTTCCGCATCCAACCGGGACGGATCGCGCCAGCTGATCCCGTCCCAGCCCATCTTGTCGATCCCGTCCTCCCGCGACACCACGCCGATCCCGAAGGACGCCGATCCGGACCGGCGTTCTCCCAGGAAGCCCTTGGAATTCGCGAGCAGCGTCCTTCCCGTCGAGCGGGAAGCCCCCAGATGCGGGATGTTCACGACGCGCGGATCGGCTTCCCTGGCACGGGCCTCGGCGGCCAGGCAGGCCTCCAGCATCGCCTTGGGGTCGAACCTCTCCACCGCCGGGTTCCACAGGCCTAGTTCCACGGAAGGGAGCGCGTGGACGTCCGTCGCGAGTTCGGGCAGGCGCAGGCCGATCGGATCGGTGAACCTGGCCAGGGCCACCGCGTCGCGGGCGCATCGCCGCACCGCCTCGGGCGCCAACCGCTCGGTGAACGAATAGCCGGGTCTGCCGTCCACCAGCGCGCGCAATCCCAGGCCCGCGGAATCGGAGCGTTCCAGGTTCTGGACCTTGCCCTCGAAGGCGTCCAGGGAAAGGCTCTCCGATTCCTCCCAGATGGCGTCGGCCTCCTGCGCTCCGGCGGCGCGGGCCTCTTCCAGGACCAGCGCGAGGGCGTCGCCCGGCTTCATGCCTCCACCGTTCACGAACGGCCCCCGACCAGGATGGGGTCCACCAGCAGGGAGGGCTGTCCCACGCAGACCGGAATCTGTCCCGACGCCGCGCCGCAGGTCCCCGGGGCGAGCTCGAAGTCGTTCCCAACCATGCGGATCCGGGGCATGATCTCGTGTCCCTTGCCGGTCAAGGTCGCGCCGCGCACCGCTGCGCCCACGCGGCCGTCCTTCACCATGTACCCCTCCTCCACGGCGAAATTGAACTCCCCTGTGGCGGGATTGACGGAGCCTCCGCCCATCCGAACGGCCCACAGGCCCGTTCCCATGGAATCGAGCATGTCCTGGACGGTGCTGGTCCCGGCGGCGACGAAGGTGTTGCGCATGCGCGACACGGGCGCGTACCGGTAGCTTTCCCGGCGTGCGCTCCCCGTGCGGGGCAGGCCGCATTCGGCGGCGCCGATCCGGTCGGCCAGGAAGCCCTTCAGGATCCCTCCCTCGATCAGCACGGTTCGGGCCGTCGGTGTGCCCTCGTCGTCGAATTCCAGGGATCCCCACGCGTCGGGAATGGTTCCGTCGTCGATGGCGGTGAGGCAGGGTTGCGCGACGCTATCCCCGATCCGCCCCGCGAAGGGTGTCGCCTTGCGGCGCAAAGCCTCGGTCTCCAGAGGATGTCCGCAGGCCTCGTGGAAGATCACTCCCCCGAAGCCGTTCCCGATCAGCACGGGCATCTCCCCGGCGGGAGCGGGCTTCGCGTCCAGCATCCTGACGGCGCGCTCGGCGGCAAGCCGCGACTGCCCCTCCACGTCCAGGCCCCGCAGGAATTCAAGTCCGCGGCGCTCGCCCGGAGCTTCGTTGCCCGTCTGGCGGTGGCCCTGATGCTCGGCCACGACGGCCACGGTGAAGCGCGTCCAGCACCTGTCGTCTTCCACGTCCAGGCCCTCGGAATTCAGGATCAGGATGCGGCTTCGCCGGTGCAGGAGGGTGGTGGACACCTGCACCACCCGGGCCGAGACGGATCGCGCCGATTCGTCGGCACGCCGCAGCGCGTCCAGGCGGCCATCGACGCCGGGATCGTCCGGATCGATGCGGGCCGGGTCGGGGGGAACGGTTCCGCGACCGTCGATGGGATCTCCCAGATCCAGTCCCGAGCCGTCGCGCGGCCGGGCCGCAGCCAATTCCTCCACCACGCCCAGGAGGGAGTCCTCGGATTCCCGGCTCGTGTGGGCGTACAGGACCTGGCCCCCGCAGACCATCCGCAGCCCGATGCCGAATTCCGTCCCCGCGGTGGCCGACTCGATCTTCCGGTCGCGCAGGAGCATCGAGGAAAAGCGGGTTTCCTCGACGAACAGTTCGGCGAGATCCGCCCCGTGGGCCTGTGCCGCTTGGAGTATCCGTCCGGCGCGCTGGCGATCCATCAGGCGGCCGCGCAGGCGCCGCAGCCGTCCCCTCCGGAGCAGCCCGGACTCGCGGTCGGGCCCGAACTCGGAGCCGGGCTGGGCGCATCCGCCTTTTCGCCGGATTTGTAGTTCGCGCTCCGGTGGTCGGTCGAGTAGAATCCGTCGCCTTTGAAGATGAACCCCGCACCACCGGAGATCACCCTTTCCATGCGGTTGCCCGTGGCCTCGTTCACCACCACGGGGGATTCGGACATGCTGTGGAAAAGCTCCCGGGTGTCGCCGGAAACCGGATCTCTGTAAACGTATGTGGGCATTTGGAGTCACCCTCCGTTGAGTTGATGGAGGAAAAATACAGGAGTCGAGCCAGATCGGCACTCGATGCCGTCGAGTGCCGATCGAGCCGAGTCGGTCGCGACGAGCCGGTTCCGGCTAGAAACCGATGCCCACGGCGACCGCGGCGATGGGACCCGAGCCGGTGTAGAGGTCGAGGTTGTCCTTGGCCGTTTTCGAAGGGTTTCCGCTGACGATCGTGGAGCGCTTGCTGGTGACGACGGTGGACCAGCCCGTGGTCAGGACCACCACCAGGCCGTCGGAGCGCCGGATCTCGTAGCCGACCTGCGCGTCCACCCACTGGATGGGGTTGATGTTCACGGTGCTCTGGCTGGAGTTTCCGTCGTCCAGGGAGGCGGAATCCACCCCCGAGGCCCTCTTCCAGGCCAGGCCCACGAAGGGGGAGCTGAACGCGCTGGAGGTGAACCAGCGCACGCCGAACCCGCCCCGCAAGCCGGCGTTGCTCCAGGAGCCGCCCGCGTCCAGGGCGAGTTGCTGGAAAGGGTACCAGGTGGCCCGGCCGCCCAGGATGCTGGAGAGGGAATTCACGCCCAGCTCCAACCCCACCACGAAGGGCGCGGCCTTGCGCGGATTGGCCGGTGGAGGCGCCGAGGTGGTGTCGAAGACCGTGCGGTCTCCCATGGCCTGGGAGACCGCGGTGGCGGCGAGGAGGATCGGAATGGTGCGCAGAAGGGTCATAGGGCAAGAATGTACCTCCCGGCGACCAAACCCGCCCTCCGGTTGCGCGGAGGGAGCGCCATCGTGGATCGCGGCCGCCGGGGAGGGATGGCCCGGTTTCCGGCCTATTCCGAGATGGAGCGCCGCGTCTCGTCCGAGACGTAGGGGTTGCCTTGGGCGTCCAGGACGTCGAAGCCGCCGTTGTCGAGCTTCAGGATGATCTGCAGCGGATTGCCGTTGCGCGGGTTGGAGAACTCCACGCTCTCCACGCCCGAGGCCAGGTAGACCGGCTGGAAGGTCTGCGGGGTGGATCCGTCGTAGAGGAAGGCGTCCTTGGCTTCGCCGGAGATCTTCACGATGCGGGAACTGTCCGGGCTCGCGAACGATTCCAGGCTCGGGACGTCGTTGGAGGCGACCTCGACGGGATCTTCCGACGAGTTGGCCGGGATGTAGTTGCCGTCGTTGTAGCAGTACAGGTCCCCGACGTGGTTGGGGTCCTGCCACCACCAGAAATTGTCGTTCCAGAAGCACCAGCGCCCGACGTCGTCGTCGTACCACCACCAGCGGCCTTCGTAGTTGCGGGTCCAGAAGCACTGGTCGCCCACGTACCATCCGTACCAGTTGAACCCGTCGTCGTCCACGTAGTGGCCGTAGTTGAACCCGTCGTCGCGGTGCCAGTAGTAGTGCCCGCGCTCGGATTCCTCCGCGTTGGCGTGCTCCAGGCGCGCCAGGTATTCGGGCCGCCCCACCACGCCCATCTGGTTGCGCACGAAATCATTGTTGAAATGCCGCGCAGAAACCGGCTTCGCGTGCAGGATCCCGTTGTCCAGACCGCGGTCCGGGTGCGGAACCTTCGTTTGGGCCCGGCTGGACATGACCATCTCGGAGCGGTCGGTGATGTAGCCCGGCTCGGACTTCACGCCCAGGTTCTGCAGCCGCTTGCGGACGTAGCCCTGGGTGTAGGGATGGTGGGCGATCGCGTGGGCCGCGTGGTAGTTGGGTTCCGCGACGTGGCTTTGCCGCTCTGGCTGCCGCTCGGGTTGCCGTGCGGGCCCGGACGGCTCCGGCGAGCCGGGAGACAGGTCCCATTGGATCCGCCCGTAGGTCGCCGGATGGTAGGTGTTGGATTGGACGGGATGCTGGTTGCGGACCTGCGGGTTTTGGCCCTGCGGACCATGGGGCTGCGTGGCGGGCTGGGTGTTGGCATGGGCGGGGTGGCCCATGTAGATCACCACCGGAGCTCGCTGGGGGGCCGGTCGCGACGGCGCCTGCGGTCTGGGCGCCGGCTGCTGCGGGCGCTGCTGGTGGTCGCCCCCCTGGCCACCGCCTTGACCGCCTCTCTGGTCGTCTCCGCCGTGGCGGTTGTCCTGGGCGTTCACCGCCAGGGCGACGAGAAGACAGGCGCACGGCACGGGAATGGGAGATCGTTTCATCGGTTCACCTCGCTTAGGGACATGGCAGGGAACCAATTAACAAAGCCTCGCGCCCCATCGCCGGGGATCGGGCACCGACCCCGGGGGAGGCGGATGTGCCCTATTTTCCCAGGGCGTCCAACTTCTCCTTCAGCACGTCGGGCGTGAAGGGCTTGACGATGTAGTTGGTGGCCCCGGCCTGGATCGCTTCCAGGATGCGGGTCTTCTCCGATTCCGAGGTGACCATGATCACCGGGATCTTGGCCGTGTCGGGATTGGCGCGGATGGCCTTGAGCGCCTCGATGCCCGTCATGTTGGGCATGTTCCAGTCCATCAGGACCAGTTCGTAGGGGGCCTTGCCCACCTTGTCCACGGCGTCCTGGCCGTCTTCGGCCTCGTCGACGTCGGTGAAGCCGAGGCTCGCGAGGGTGTTCTTCTGGATCCGGCGCATCGTGCTGGAATCGTCCACGAGAAGGATTTTCATCGGCTGCGCTCCTGTGTCATTTCTGCTCGGTCACGGCGATGCAGACCTCGACCACGAAGTCGCCGTGCGAGCAACTGAAGGGGATGACGATGCTGGGGATGTCCTTGGGCGTGGTCACCTTGTGGTTGGTCCCCACGACCACGGATGGCAGCGAGATGGTCACGTTCAGGCCCTGGAGGTCGGCCTTGGCCGCGCCGGCGATGATGTTGGCGAGCTCGCCCACGGCGTCGGTGACGTCGGCGTCGATGGTCGTGACGTTCAGCCCGATGAAGGCCGACACGGTCTGCAACGCCGTCTTGGTGGGGAAGCTGATGATCACCGCGCCTTTCGCCCCGCCGGAGAGCCCGATGATCCCCGACACGTCGTGGGTCAGGCTGGGCTCGGCCTTGACATAGGGAGCCTGCGGCGTCGGCACGGTGTTCACCATCGTCTGGAAGGTGGAGATGGTGGCCTTCAAGAAGGGATTGATCAGATCTGACCGCATCGCGGCAACTCCCGGGAAGAAGTGGAACGCTCGGACTCTACCACCTCGCGCCGAGCGCAGTCAAGCGTCCGTTCGCGATTCCTTCGCCGCTTCCCGGGACAGCCTGCCGAAGAAGCTTCCTCCCGGCTCCATCCCCGTCGTCGCCTCGCGGGCCAACGCGCGCAGGGCGCGGGCGAACGGCGAGTCCGGCTCGGCGCGGAAGGCGGGTCGGCGGGCCAGGGTGTGGCGGTCCATCCCCTCTTGCCGGGGAATCCACCCCGCCCAGGCCGGCTCCCAATCCAGGAACCTTCCGCACACCTGGGAAAGCCGCGAACCGGTCCGCATCGCCTCCTCCTCGTCGGACGCCAGGTTCACGCACAGCTTGGCGGGCAGGTCGCGGCGGTGGGAGCGCAGGACCTTCATCAGGGCATAGGCGTCGGCCTGGGCGGTCGGCTCCGGAGTGGTGACCACCAGAAGTCGGTCCGAGGCCAGGACCAGGTTCAGCGTGGTTTCGCCGATGCCCGCCCCGGTATCCACGACGGCCAGGTCGTACCCGGATTGGAGTCGCGAGAGGGCCAGGGAGAGCTCTCCGAGCCGAGCGGCCGGAAGTGCGGACAGATGGGCGACGCCGGAGGCCGCGGGAAGCAGGTCCACGCCGGCCTCCACGGCGAGCAGGGCCTCCTCGGGTCCGCAGCGTCCCGCGAGGACGTCGTCCAGGTCGCGGACGGGGTGGAGGCCGCAGAGGATGTGCAGGTTGGCCAGGCCCATGTCGCCGTCGACCAGCAGGATCCTGCGTCCGAGGTCGGCCAGGGCCAACGCGATGGAAAGCGCGACGTGCGACTTTCCCACGCCTCCCTTGCCGGAGGCGACGGCGAGGGTGGGACAGGCGAGATCGGAGCCCAGGCGCCCGGGAGCGGTTGGCGACCATCCCCGCAGGGAGTCAAGCTGGTTGGGCATCGTCGTCTCCCAGCAGCATCCGCGCGAGTTCCTCGGGCGAAGCCTCCGACATGGCTTCGGGGATCTCCTGTCCGAAGCACAGGGCCGCCACGGGGATCCGCTCCCTGGCCGCCAGCGTGCACATGGCTCCGTGGGACTCGGCCTCGTCGATCTTGGTGAACACGAGCTTGGTGGGTCCCAGGTCCCTGTAGGCCCGAACGGAAGTCGACGCGTCGCGCAACCGGGTGGTGGAGGACTGCACCAGGATGAGGTCGGAAGGTCGGATCTTGTCCACGAGGGCCGAGAGCTCCAGGAAATGCATCTGGTTGGCCGGGGAGCGCCCGGCGGTGTCCACGAGCACGACGTCCAGCGCCTTCATCTGCTCCAGGGATTCGTCCAGGTCCGTGTCTGTGAACACCACCCGCAGGGCCAGACCCGCCACGTCGCAGAAGGTGCGGATCTGTTCCTGGGCCCCGATGCGGTAGGAGTCGCAACCCACGATCCCCACGGAAAGCCCGTCCTGGCGGGACAGCCGGACGGCGAGCTTCATCAGGGTGGTGGTCTTTCCCACTCCGGTGGGTCCCGCGAAAAGCAGCCTCTGGTTGCGGCCCCGCGCGAAGCGCAGCGGCGCGCAGGGCATGCGCGAGGCGAGTGCGCGGAGGATCGCGGCGCGGACCGAGGCGGGGTCATCGCGTCCGGATTCGCGCAGCGCCAGGCCCGCTTCCTCGCAGGTCTCCCGGGCCAGGTCCTCGGCGAAGTCGGAGGACAGAAGCCGTCTGTACCAGGGGAGCAGCGGCGCCGAGACGGGCAGGGCGCCGGTCTGGTCCTTCCAGTGCTCGGCCAGCATGCTCACCACCGAGCGGAGCTGCCCCACCTCGTCGCGGACCGCGGCCATGGCCCGCGTGGGGGCCTCGGCGGCCTTGCGCACGGATTCGATGCCGTCCTGCAGGGCGCGCAGCTCGTCCCGGGAAATCGCGGTGGCGTCCTTGCCAAAATCCCCGGAGGTCTGCGACCGGGCGTCGGACGCGTTCCGGTCGGGTTCCCTGATGGCCGGCAGCCGGCGCGAACCGGGGCCGTAGGCCGCGGGAGAGGGCGGGGGGGGGTCGGACGACGGATTCGCGAAGAACCTGTCCTCGAGTCCGGCGGTGACCTCCCACCGTTCCAGGCCGCCAAGCAGGGAGCCTTTGATCTTCTGCGTCCGCAGGATCAAGGCTTCCGGCCCCAGCTCCTCCTTCACCTGGAGGAGGGCCTCGCGCATCGTGTCGGCCTGGAACTTCCGGATCCGCAAAAGGTGTACCCCTCAGGTCGCCGGACCGGGGCCACGCCCGGTCTCGAGAGCCTGCACCGTCCCCCGCGAACGCACGGAGACGCCGGGGACGATCTCGGCGTAAGATAGCACCGAAAGCTGCGGGAACGACCCCTCCAGCAACCTGCGCAGATGGGGGCGCAGGCCGGGCGAGCAGACCACCGTCGGTGTCTCGCCGGAAGCTGTCATGGCCTCCACCAGGGGGCGCAGGCTTTCCAGGAGCCTTCCCGCCACCTCGGGTCGCACCATCATGCGCGGACCGCGGTCCGTGGCCTGGATGGATGCGTCCAGGACCTGCTCCAATCCGGGCTCCAGCGCCAGGACGGGAAGAACTCCGTCGGAATCCGACAACTGCTTGCAGAGGGTCCGGGACAGGGCCTGGCGGACGTGTTCCGTCAGGACCGTCGGGTCCTTGACGGATTTCGCGTGGTCGGCGAGCGTCTCCAGGATGGTGGGCAGGTCGCGGATGGAGAGCCGCTCCCGCAGGAGGTTTTCCAGGACCTTCTGCACCTCTCCGTAGGTGAGGAGGGCCGGGACCAGCTCTTCCACCACCGTCGGGTGGACCCCCTTGGCGTTGTCCACCAGGGCCCGCACGTCCTGGCGGGTGAGGATCTCGTGGGCGTGGCCGCGGATCACCTCCGTCAGGTGGGTGGCGAGCACCGCGGGCAGCTCCACCACCGTGTAGCCGGCGAGGTCGGCGGCCTCCTTCTGGGTTTCCGTGATCCACAGCGCCGGAAGGCCGAAGGCGGGCTCCTTGGTGGAGATCCCGGCGACCTTGCGCGTCACGCCGCCCGGATCCATGGCCAGGTAGCAGCCCGTCATGAGTTCGCCGTGTCCGATCTCCACCCCCTTGATGCGGACCACGTACTGGGCCGGCTTCAGCAGGATGTTGTCGCGGATGCGGATGGGGGGCACGATGATCCCCAGCTCCGACGCGCACTGGCGGCGCAGGAGGGTGATGCGCTCCAGGAGATCGCCGCCCTGGTTGACGTCCACCAGCGGGATCAGCGCGTACCCGATCTCCAGTTCCATCTGGTCGACCGCCAGGTAGTTCTCCACCCTGTCCTCGTCCGTCGCCTTGGTCGCGGGCTTCTCCGCGGACTTCGCGGCGGCGGTGTCCTGGTCCCGCAGCGCCTTGCTCTTTCCGTAGGCGATGGCGGCGGTTCCCGCCGCCAGGATGAGGAACGGCACGTGCGGCAGGCCGGGGACCAGCGCGAGGCCCCCCATGACCCCTGCGGAAACGTAGAGGGCCACCGGGGACTGGGTGAGCTGGCCGGTGATCTCCGCGCCCAGGTTGGACTTGGAGGCCGCGCGCGAGACGATGATGCCCGCCGCCGTGGAGATCATCAAGGACGGAATCTGCGCGACCAGCCCGTCGCCGATGGTGAGCTGGGTGAAGGTCCGCAGGCTCTGGAGGGCGCTCATGTCCAGCATGGCCATGCCCACCACGAACCCGCCCAGGATGTTCACCGCGGTGATGATCAGGCTGGCGACCGCGTCGCCGCGGACGAATTTGCTCGCGCCGTCCATGGCGCCGAAGAAGTCGGCCTCGCGGGAGATGTCGGAACGGCGCTTCTTGGCCTCGGTCTCGTTGATGATCCCGGCGTTGAGGTCGGCGTCCACCGCCATCTGCTTTCCGGGCATGGCGTCCAGGGTGAACCGCGCGGCGACCTCGGCGATGCGGGTGGACCCCTTGGTGATGACCTGGAAATTGATCACCAGGAGGATGACGAAGATGATGGCTCCCACGACGATGTTCCCCCCGGTCACGAAGGTGCCGAAGGCGTTGATCACCTCGCCCCCGATCCCCTGCGAGAGGACCAGGCGCGTCACGGCCACGTTGAGGGAGAGCTTGAACAGGGTGACCACGAGCAGGATGCCGGGGAAGATGCTGAAGTCGAGGACGGACTTGATGAACATGCTGACCATCAGGATGACCAGGGCCGTCATGATCATCATGGACAGCAGGATGTCCAGGAGGAAGGGCGGCACCGGCAGCAGCATGATCGCGATCACGCCGATGATGCCCACGATCAGGATCTGGTCGCGTCGCTCCCCGATGAGCCGGAACACCGGATTGGACCAGGCCCGGTCGGCCTGGTCGCGCATGCTTCGGGCCGCGGTGGAGGTGCTCACGGGCCGCCCCTGTGGATGGCGACGACGTCGGGACGGTCCAGTCCCATCCCGTACGTGGAGACCACCTCCGCGGCTCCGTTCAGAAGCACCAGGCGGCCGTTCTCCGTGTCGGCCACCCAGGCGCGGTCGGGATTCGTCGGATCTCCGACCACGGCCCGCGGGCCGTTCACGGTGGTGGCCTTGGACTCGACGACGCCCGAGCCGTTCAACCGGAGCACCGCTCCAGGCCCCCCCACGGTGGGATCTCCCAGATCCGCGACCCAGACCTTCCCGCCGCCGGCCCAGACGGAAACCGGTCGGAACACGGAGGTGATCCGGTGCACCACCTTTCCGGTGGAATCGAACCCGATCAAGGCCGGAATGCCGAGATCCGCCACCCACAGCGTGGAAGTGACGTCGTCCCACGCCAGGGACACCGGACGTTGCAGGACATCGCGGACGACGGTGTCGAGCTTGCCTCCCGTGGTGCGGCCCAGGAATCCGGAATCGGCGGAGAGGAACCATGCCCGGTTCCATCCGTTCTGGTCCACGTCCACCGCCTGGACGGGTCCGGGCAGGGAATCGAACGAGAGGGACGCTCCGTCCACCCGGCTCAGGATGCCCCGGCTTCCCGACCCCTTGGAACCTCCCACCCAGCAGAAGGCGCCGTCGATGTCGCAGGCCACGGAAGCGGGATGGCTGACGGAATCCTTCAGTGCCCGGGGGACTCCGGTGCTGGTCCATTTCCGCAGGATTCCCGCTCCGCCGTCCACCGCGACCAGGGTGCCGCCTTCGCGCACCGGATCGATGTCCAGGGACACGATGTCGGAGAATCCCAGCAGCCGTTGCACCATCACCGCCCGGTTCCCCACGGTGAGCGCGACCTTGGTGAGTCCCGTGCGCGTGCCGGTCCAGACGCTGCCCTTCTCCCGATACGTGCAAAGGCGGACGAACCAGGGGATCCTGCCCGCCCCCAGCGCATCGGAAAGCCAGATTTCGACCGTGGTGTCCACCAGGCTGTCGGCGGGAGCGTTCCAGCGAAGGATGCTGTCGCCGGGCACCCCGGAGTTCCAGGCCAGGGTTCCCGCCGCGCCGAGAATCGCGGGAATGCCGGCGTCCCAGCGGGGCTGGCGCGTACCGAAGTTGTCGTGCCAGCGGAAACGGAGGAGGGCGTTCTCGCCCGGGTGCACCGCGACCACGAAGGTGTCCGCCCGCGGGAGGATGGTCCGGGTGGCGTTCGTATCCAGGGACGGACCCTCGAGGAGCGAATCCACCTGGGGCAGGATGTCGCCCACCGAGACCACGTACTGGCTCCGCTGCTGTCCTTGGGCGAAGTAGCGCAGGGTGTCGCGAGGAGGGCGGTGTCCTGGACCAGGTTGGAATCGGCGTCGCGGATGAACCCGTGCGAGATCACCGTGGCCCTCCCGTATCCCCAGGCGAGGACGGTGGAATCCTTGCCGCACCGGCGCAGGATCGCGCGCACCACCACATTCCCCCCGAGGTAGTTCCCTCCGGGGTCCGGGGATTCGATGGTGACGGAGAGCGCGGGGCTGGTGGCGTCCAACGGCCAGGAGCAGGCCCCCAGGAACCCGCTTCCGACCAGCAGGGCGAGGCATCCGGCCAGGGCTCCCGCGCGGGCCGGGGAAGATCGGAGCGGCGTGGACCTCGCGCTGCGAAGGACGATCGCGAGCAATTCGGCGACCGCCGTGTAGAGGTCGGCGGGGATCTCGTCGCCGGGTTCGGTCTGGGCGAACAACGCCCGGGCCAGCGGGGGATTCTCCACCAGCGGCACATGGGCTTCGGCGGCGATCTCGCGGATGCGCCGGGCCAGGTTGTCCGCTCCCTTGGCCACCACCACGGGGGCGCGATCCTCGCCGGCGCGGTAGCGCAGGGCCACGGCGTAGTGGGTGGGGTTGGTGACCACCACGGTGGCCCTGGGGACCTCGCGCATCATGATCCGGCGGTGCATCTCGTGGCGGAGCTTGCGGATCTTCCCCTTGACGTTCGGGTCGCCCTCGGACTGCCTGGCCTCGTCCTTCACCTCCTGCTTGGACATCTTGAGGTCGTCCTTCCACTGGTGCTTCTGGTAGATCCAGTCCGCGATCCCCAGGACCAACAGGACCAGGGCCATCTTCATGACCGCCTCGAATCCGAAGGAGACCACCGTGGCCACCTGGGTCGCGAAGGGCCATGCGGCCATCTCCAGGAAGGCCCCGTGGTGGGACCAGGCCACCTGGAACCCGACGGCCGCCACCGCGACCATGCGCACCAGGGCCTTCCCCAGCTCCACCAATGCCTTCTTTCCGAACAGCCGCGAGAGGGAGAAGTGGAAGGCCTTGGAGATGTCGGGGGCCAGGGTGCCGGGATGGAACATCCAGCCGTGGGAGGCGATGGACAGGAAAATCGAAGCCAACAGGATCGGGATCACGACGGGCGCCACGATCGCGGTGAACAGGTGGGCGGCGGGCACGAGGGAGACGTTCAGGTCGTCGGCGCCCGGCCGCCAGGTGGGGATGGCCCTGAAGCACTCGACCATGAGACGCTTCAGGGCACCCGTCATGTAGGCGCCGAACCAGTGCAGGGCCAGGCATCCCACCAGGAGGGTGGTCGCCTGCTGCAGGTCCTGGATCCTGGCGACGCTGCCCTTCTCCTTGGCCTCGTTGATCCGCTTGCCTGTCGGATCCTCCGTCTTGCCTTCGTCCGCCGCGGCCATGGGTTCACCTCATCGCCCGGAAGAGATCGCCGGAAACATGCCAGATTTCGTCCTGCCAGCCCCGGAAGGCGCCCAGGATGTAGGGAAGGCCCAACGCCGTCACGGCGCAGGCGGTCATGACCTGCAGCGGCATCGCCAGGATCCACGTGTTGGCCTGGGGCATGATGCGCGAGATCACCGCCATGAGCAGGGTGGTCATCAGGAGCGCCATCAGCACGGGACCGGCCATCTGGAACCCCAGCAGGATGGCCTTGCCGGTGAGGGAAACGGCCAGCGGAGCGATCTGGGACGAATCCACGTGCGCGAGGCCGAGGGGGACGGTGCGGAACGATTCCGCCAGGCAGGCGACCATCTGGAGGTGCCCTCCCCCCGCCAGGAAGGCCACGGTGGCCGCGATCCCCATGAACTGTCCGAACAGGTGGGTGGATTCCCCGGTGGTCGGGTCGAAGAGCTCCACCATGGAGAATCCCGCCTGCATGTCGATCACGGCGCCCGCGAGGTCGGTCACCTGGAACACCAGGGAGAAGGCCCACCCCGCCACCATGCCCACCGCGAGTTCGCGGATGGCGAGGCCCGCGAACCCGAAGACGGAATCCGGCATGTGCATCCCCGTGCGGGAAAGGGTGGGGAAGATGCAGATGGTGAGGGCGGCCGCCAGGCCGATGCGGACCTGCGTCGGCACCGAGACGCTCCCCAGCACGGGTAGGAAGGAGACCATGGAGGCGATGCGGATCAGGGCCAGGACGCCGAGTTCGAATTCCCCGGTGGCCAGGGTGGTGATTTCCTGGAGCGGCTGGGGAGGGATCATGCGTGCACGGTCCGGAACAGGGAAACCAGGTGGATGAAATAGTCGCGGAAGAGGTGGATCATCCAGGGGAAGGCGAACAGGGTCGCGGTGCCTCCCGCCACGAGCTTGGGCAGGAAGGTGAGGGTGGCCTCGTTGATGGACGTGGCGGTCTGGAACACGGAAAGGAGCAATCCCGTGAGTAGGGTCACCACCAGGACGGGGGCCGCCAGCATCATGGCCACCATCAAGGTCTCCCGCACCAGCGCGACGATGTCGGCTTCTCCCATTCCCGGATCTCCTACTTGAAGCTCGTCACCAGGCCCTGGGTGATCAGGGTCCAGCCGTCGACGAGGACGAAGAGGATGAGCTTCAGCGGCAGGCTGACCATGACCGGCGGCAACATCATCATGCCCATGCTCATGAGCACGGAGGCCACGACCATGTCGATCACCAAAAACGGCAGATAGATCAGGAAACCGATCACGAAGGCGGTCTTCAATTCCGACATGACGAAAGCGGGGATCAGCACCGCGTTGGGGATGTCGTCGACGGTCGCGGGCCGCGGGGTCTTCGCGACCCGGACCATGACCGCCAGTTCGTTCTCGCCGCACTGGCGCAGCATGAAGCTCCGCATGGGCTTCATGGCGCGTTCCAGGCCCTCCTTGTATCCAATCTGCTGGGCCAGGTAGGGCTGCAGCGCCGTGTCGTTGATCTGGGTGATCTGGGGCTGCATCACGAACCACGTGAGAAGGAGCGACAATCCGACGACGATCTGGTTGGGCGGGACGGTCTGCGCTCCGAGGGCCTTCTTGACGAACCCCATCACGACCACGATGCGCGTGAAGGGCGTCATCAGCATGATGATTCCCGGAGCCAGCGAGAGCACGGTCATCAGGAACACGAGCTGCAGCGTGATGGAAGCTTCCTGCGGGCTCCGGGCCTGGTCGATCCCGATGGTCACCTTCGGGAGGACCTGCGCCGAGGCGGGAGCCGAAAGCAGGAAGGCGAGGACGATGAACGGCATCCATCTCGACGGCCGGTTCATCTCGCCACCTCCTTCGCGGACGGTTTCCGGATGCGTTCCATGAAGGTGTCCAGCGTCGCGGAAAATTCTCGCGCGGTGGTGCGGCCCGATCCCGAGTCGGCGAGGATCTCCGCTGCCGACGCCCCGGTGAATTCGGCGATGGGGGCCACCGACGAAGCCGCGAAGGCGACGGCCACGACGCGGTCGTGGACGCGGACCAGGCAGATCTGCCGACCCGGCCCCGCGGGGGTCGTTTCCAGGATGTCGACCAGGGATCCCCTTTGCCCGAAAACCGTTTTCCTTCGCACCCGGTGGAGCACGAAAAGGCCTCCGAAGGCGACCAGGACCAGGAAGGCGAGGCCTGAAACCACCTGGAACATGCCGTGTGCCAGCGATCCCGGGGAAAGCGAAGCGGGGGCGTCCACGGCTCCCGAGGACCCCCCCTTTTCCGCCGCCTGCTGGGCCGCCCGCAACCGCGACGCGGAGATGGAATCCACGGCCACCGCCCGGGTCGAGGCGCTGTCCGACCCGCCGGCGGGCGCGACAACCGCCTGGGAATCGACGAACGGGGGCGTGGCCGAGATCGCGGAAACCAGGATCAGCAGGGGAATCACTTGATCGGCCTCGCCCTCTCCTCCGGAGTCACCAGCGTGGTGATCCGGATGCCGAAGTTCTCCTCGATCACCACCACCTCTCCGCGGGCGATGACCTTGTCGTTGACCACCAGGTCCACCGGTTCCCCGGCCATCCGGTCCAGCTCGATGATGCTCCCGGGCCCGATCTCGAGGATGCGCCTTATGGAAAGCTCGGTCTGGCCGAGTTCGATGACGACTTCGATGGGCACGTCGAGCAGGCGTTGGACGGAGGGATCGCGGGAATCGACCCACGAGGTGGCGGATCCGGTGCCGCTCGCGGGGGCACGCGTCGGCGCCGGGGCGGCGGCCTCGGAGATGCCCTCGGTGAAGTCGTCGGTGCGGGAGAAGTCCGCCTGGCTCGCCCGGTCGCGGTCCAGACCCGAGGCGGTGGCCATCAACTCCTGGGAGATCGTGAGCACGGCGGCATGGATCGGGAAGCCCTGGACGTCCAGATCGACGGGGTAGCAGCACGAGCCGGGCGCGGGAACGCCTTCTCCCACCGAAGCGCGGAACACCAGCCGATGCGACCATCGTTCGGTCTGGCTGGTGGTGAAGGCTCCGGCAAGCTGGCTCCCCAGCTCCTGCAACGCGTCCCGGTGCTCCTCGGTCCAGGTCGCGGCACCGTCGCCCATCACCATCAGGTCGGCGAGGAGGGCGCCCGCCTCGCGGGCGAGGAGCAGGGTGATCTCTCCCTTGCCGCCTTCGGAGAGGGTGAACCGGATCGCCAACGGGAACGCGGCCGACATGCCGGGCAGGCGCTCTCCGGGCGTCATTCCGCAGGCGCGGCCCAGCGCCCCGCGCAGTGTCTGCCGAGCGCACGAGCAGAACACCGCGGTCAGGTCGTCGGCGAAGGATTGGAGTTCAGTCGACATCGCCGACCTCGCGTTCGATCAGGGATGTCACTTGGACGCATTTGCGGCCGTGGATCTGGCCCGGTTTGCAGAGGAATCGGCCCTTTCCTCCCGCGGCCAGGACCAGGTCCGCGCCGTGGGATTTTTCCAGCACCAGGGTGTCGCCTTCCTGCAGGCCGAGGATCTGCCGGAGGGACAGGGCGGTTCGGCCAAGGATGGCCTTGAGTTCCACCGGAGTTCCGGCCAGTTCGCGTTCCACGATCTTCCTGGTGTCCGCGGTGGATCCCCTGTTGCTGGAAATCCAGTTCTCCGCGGAGAGGTTTCCCATCACCGGCTCCAGGAACATGTACGGCATGCACATGCTCATCAGCCCCGAGGTGTGGCGCGAACGGAGTTCGAAGGATATGAGGATGACGGTTTCCGACGCGGGGGCGATCTGCACGAACTGGGGGTTGTTCTCGTAGCTCTCGATCTTGGGATGGAAGATCCCGAGGTACTCCCAGGCCTCCTTGAGGTCCATCAGAAGCCGCTCCACGATCTTGTTCATCACCGAACGCTCGATGTCGGTGAGCTCCCGGTTGTACTGCATCGCCTTGCCGGGGCCGCCGAAGAGCCTGTCGATCATGAAGAACACCAGCGAGGGGTTGATCTCGAAGATGGCGTTGCCCGAAAGGGGCTCCATCTGGAAGATGTAGATGCAGCTCGGGTTCGTGACGCTCATCACGAACTCGTTGTAGGTCAGCTGGTCCACCGAGACCAGCTCCACCTCGATCAGCGTGCGCAGGTAGGAGGTCAAGGTGGTGGACAAAACCCGCGAGAACCCCTC
>CAYXXL010000012.1:0-19770 GCA_964469025.1 uncultured Fibrobacteria bacterium | reverse complement strand
GCGCTGGCCGCGTGTACTACAAGAACCTGCTCTGGAAGTACGGCTGGCTGCACGGGGCGAACTGAGGTCCAACCTACCGCACCCACCTCACCCCTCCCTCGCCATGGGCGAGGGTGTCCCCTCTCCAACAAGTGGAGAGGGGAAAAGCAGCGAGCCCCCTCTACACTTGTTGGAGAGGGGGAATGGGGGTGAGGTGGGAGGGATAACGGTGCAAGCGGGAGTCGATCAGCCCGGCACCACGGCCCTCGTGAGGGCGCGGTGCCCCTTGGTGGTTTCCGCTTCGGCGCGCAGGTAGAGGGCGCCGACGGGCAGGTCCATTCGGTGGCTCCATTCCGCTGCATCGGGAGAGATGTTCTGGAGGAGGTCTTCCTTCCCGCTGCCCTTGATGTGCGCATAGACCCGCACCTCGCGGATCCTCCCGAATTCGGAGGGAGAGGTGGCTCGCAGTTCGATTCCCGACGTGCACCGCTCCTCGGAGTGCACGGCACCGGGCACGCGAAGGGACAGGAAGGGTCCGTCGGAGAGCACCGTGGGAGTGTCCCCTGCCAGCGCCGACCGCACAGACGGTCGCGAAGGATCCGTGTCCAGGTGGATCCAGGTCCGCGCGTGCCCGAAGCGGTGGCTTCGGGTCTGGCGCAACCCGAAAAGGGGCGTGGAGACCTGGGTGGCGCGGTTGAGGTCGCCGTGGGCGTCGTTGCCCGCGATGGGCAGGCGGCGGTTCCCGCGCAGGAGATCCGAAATCCACAGGGCGCGGCCATGACGGAAATCGTCGCCTGGCTTCCCGTTCCAGAACTGCAGGCCGTGCAGGTGGGGAAGGAGGTCGGGAAGGTCCCAGTCGCCGCGCCGGAACACAAGGCGCTGGACGGCGCCGATGCCGGGCTTGGGGTGGGCCGCGAAGGCGGGGGCGCGGCTGCGGCCCGATTCCGACAGGACCTGACCAATGGACAGGTCCGGACGGTTTCGGAATCCGCGCCGCCCTCCGTCGCCCTGGCCGAAAAAGTATTCGGGGTGGTCCACCACGATCAGGTGGACGTTCCGTCCGTCCCTGTTCCCGCAGCTCACCTCTTCGGCGGGGAGCACCACGGAACGCCCCGGGGCGTCCGCGGGAAGGGACGCGCGGAAGGCGCGAAACCGCGCGACAGGATCCGTCGGAACCAGCCAATTTCCGTGTTCCCAGGCGAAATCGTAGGAGTGGTCGGTGGCCGCCCAGAAGCCGAGTCCCTGGCAGTCGGCGGCGCGACGCATGACCTCGGGGTCGCCGCCCCACTCCACCGGGTCCTCGCTCCACGAGGTGTGGCAATGCAGATCCCCCGAGGTCCAACCTTCGGGGAACGGAAGCGGTTTGGACAGGCGAAGCACGGAGAGGCTCGTGGGGGCCAACGTGGGCAGGTTGTGGTTCACGAATTTCCGTCGCCGCCCTTTGGGGGTCTCGATCTCGAAGAGGACGTCGACCAGGTTTTCGCCGGGATCCTGCGTGCCGGTCCAAGGGAGGTCGATCCAGTGGAAGGGCTGGTCCAACCGCAGATCGAAGGTCTTCTCCACCTTCCGCATCTCTCCACCGGCGCGCACCACGACGCGCACGGCGCGCAGCGTCACCGGGAACAGATGGGCGTCGTGCACGCACAGGAACAGGGGAACGTCCTGACCGGGGAGGGCCATCCAAGGAGCGTCCACGATCATTTCCGGCAAGCGCCGGTGCAGGGGCGACCAAGGCAGCCGGAACTTGTAGTGGGTCTCGGCGTAGCCGTTCACGGAATCAAGCTAGGAACCGGCGCAGGTCCGAGGAGCGTCAACTCAGGGACTGGAGGAAATCCTCCACGGTATCGCAGCGGCCGAGCTCGTCGTGGAGCTCGATGAGTTCGTCGGCTCCCACCGGGTGGTCCAGGACCGGATCGCCCGCGGAGTGGACAGCCGGAGGCAAGGCCAGGACGGCTCCTTCCCTCATGCGAACGGCTCCCGTGGCCTCGCGCATCCCGCCGCGTTGGCGAAGGTACCGGAATTCGGAAGGTTCCACCTGGAACGTCTGTCCGTAGTAGGAGACCAGGGGGCTTCCGCAGGAAGGGCAGCTCAGCAGGACGACATTGGTCTCGTCTTCCAGCCGCAGGTCGCACCCGCAGCCGCATCGAGGGCAATCCACATCCAAGGTCTTCATGTCCACAGGATACCTTCCCCGACGCGAACCGGTCAAGCGCTCGGGCGCTGGTGCCCCTTCGATCTCCTATTTTTACCTCCATGACACAATTCCTCGATCTGGAGGCGGAACTCGACCTCGCCCGTCGCCTGGTTCGGGAGGCGGAAGGGCCCATCCTCTCGCGGTTCCAGCGCGAGATCGAGGTGGTGAAAAAGCGCGACAACACCCCGGTGACGGAAGCCGACCGCGAGGCGGAAGCCCTGGTGCGCCGTCGCCTGGAGGAATTGCGTCCGGAACACGGTGTGATCGGGGAGGAGTTCGGGGTCCACCTTCCGCATGCTCGATTCAAATGGGTGGTCGATCCCATCGACGGAACCAAGGCCTTCATCCATGGAGTGCCCCTGTTCGGAACTCTCTTGGCGCTCCTGGACGGAGATGCTCCCGTCGTGGGTGTGATCCACCTGCCCGCGTTGGGCGAATCCCTTTGGGCCTTCAAGGGTGGCGGGGCCTGGCTGAACGGCACGGCGGCGCGGGTCTCCGAGGTTTCCGAATTGTCCGACGCGCTCCTTTGCGACGGTTCCGCGCTCTCCGTTTCCCGGAGCCCTTGGGGCAAGGCCTGGATGGAGCTGCGCGGAGAGGCTTCGCTTTCCCGGGGTTGGGGCGATTGCTACGGGCACTTCCTCGTGGCCTCCGGTCGAGCCGAGGCCATGCTCGATCCCGTCGTGTCCATCTGGGACGTGGCGCCCATGGGCGTGATCCTTCCGGAAGCGGGGGGATCCTTCACCTCCATCTCCGGGGAACGGCGCATCGACTCGGGAACGGGCCTCTCCACGAACAGGCGATTGCACGGCGCCATCGTCGCCAGGCTCGACGCGGTTTGAACACCTCCCCTCGGCGATCTCCGTCGGGAGTCTTCCCGATCGTTGGTACATTCCAGCCCACAATGTCCGTCCAGAACATCGTGCTCCTCGGAGCCACGGGCTCCATCGGAGCGAGCACCCTGTCCGTTCTGCGCGAACACCCCGAACACTTCCGCATCGCAGGCCTGGCGGCGCATTCCAAGGTGGCGGAGTTCTGTCGCTTGGCGCATGAATTCCCCGACGCACGCCTTGCGCTGTTCGATGCCGTTGCCGCTCGCTCCGCGCAAATGGAACTCGGAAGGCCGGTGGGGTCCGGCATGGCGGGGTTGCTGGAGCTTGTCGCGGACCCGGACGCCACCACCCTCGTGAACGGCCTGGTGGGGTCCATCGGATGCAGGCCCACCATGGAGGCCATCCAGCGCGGGATGCGCGTCTGCCTGGCCAACAAGGAAACCCTGGTCATGGCCGGGGAGATCATCCGAGACCTTCTGGAACGTCATCCGGATTCGTGCCTGGTTCCCATCGATTCCGAACACTCCGCGCTGCACCAGTGCCTGGGGGGGCGTCCCACCACGGAGGTCGAACGGATGGTCCTCACCGCGTCCGGTGGGCCTTTCCGCGACCTCCCCGCCTCCGAATTCCGGGACATCACCTTGGAGCGGGCGCTCAAGCACCCCACATGGAACATGGGCCCCAAGATCACCGTGGACAGCTCCACCCTGTTCAACAAGGGTTTGGAGGTGATCGAGGCCCACCATCTGTTCGGGATCGACTACGACCGGATCCAGGTCCTGGTCCATCCCGGGAGCCATGTCCATTCCCTGGTGCAGTTCCGTGACGGCGCGCTGATGGCCCAATTGGGAACTCCCGACATGCGCCTGCCCATCCTCTACTCGCTGGTGGCGCCCCAGCGCTTGGCCCTCAGCGGAGATCGATTGGACCTCGCCCGGGTGGGGGAGCTCCGCTTCCAGGCCCCGGACCACGCTCGGTTTCCCGCCCTGGGATTGGCCTTCGCAGCCGGTCGCGCCGGAGGTGCCCTGCCCGCGGTCCTCAACGCGGCCAACGAGGCCGCGGTGGCGCTCTTCCTGGATCGGCGCATCGGCTACGCCGACATCGCGCGGCTGGTGGAAACCTGCCTGGCCGCGGCGGACTTCTCCCGCCATCCCGACTTCGATGAACTGCTCTCGGCCGATGCGTGGGCCCGCGGGCGTGTGCTGGAACTGGCCCGCGCGGAGACCGTTCCGTGAACCACCTCGCGACCACCCTGCTCTGGCAGGTCCCCATCGGCCTGTGCGTCCTCTCCTTCCTGGTGCTCATCCACGAGGGAGGACATTTCCTGGCGGCGCGCCGGGCCGGTGTCGCGGTGGACGCCTTCTCCATCGGGTTCGGTCCGCGGCTGGTGGGATTGAAGGTGGGGGAGACCGAATACCGCATCTGCGCCGTTCCGTTCGGCGGGTACGTGGCCATGCGGGGCGAGCAACCGGGAGATGTCCAGGGTGCCGCCGAGCCGCGCAGCTTCGAGTCCGTGAGCCTGGGGTGGCGCGGCGTCATCGTGGCCGCCGGTCCGCTGGTCAACATCCTGTTCGCCGTGGTGGTCCTTTGGGTCGCGGGCATGGTCGGGGTGCGGGAACCCGCCAAGGGCCTGGTGGTGGGGAGCGTGGCCGCGGGCAGCCCCGCGGAACTCGCTGGAGTCCGCTTCGGGGATTCGCTGGTCTCCATGGACGGCAAGCCGACCGAGGACGAACAGAGCTTCGTGGAGCATGTGGCCTTGAACAAGGGGCACGCCGTGCACCTTGTCGTCCGCCGCGGTGGCGTGGATCTCCCGTTGGCGTTCGTGCCCGTCCATTTTCCCCAACCGCAGCTCGATCTTGGATGGTCGGGCATCCAATTCGGAGGTCGGATCCTGGTGGAGAACGTGGTTCCCGGGGGCGCGGCGGAACAGGCCGGCATCAAGGCCGGCGACACTCTCCTGGGCATGGACGGCAAAACCCTCACCAGCCCCGAGCAATTGCCAGAACTCGTGAACGCCACTGCGGGCAAACCGGCGCGAATCACCCTCGCCCGTCCCGGCGCCAGGCTCGCCTTGAACGTCGCAGCGCGTTGGAACGCCGACGTCAAGCGATGGATGATCGGGGTGGCTCCCGGGCCGGTGGTGCCCCTGGAACTGCACCGCTACGGTCCCGTGGGAGCGCTGACGCGGTCGTTGCGCGAGTGCTGGGACAAGGGGACGGCCATCTTCCGCTTCCTGGGAGCGCTCTTCACCGGGCGGCTCGCGGTCAAGAATCTGGCGGGCCCCGTGGGCATCGTCCAGATGTCGGGTGCCGCAGCGGCCGAGGGATGGCAGAAATTGATCGAGCTGATGGCCATGATCTCCATCAACCTGGGTGTGCTGAACTTCCTTCCCCTGGTGGTCACCGACGGAGGCCGCCTGGTGGAGCTGGCGGTGGAGAAGGTCCGCGGACGCAGGGCCAACCGCCGGTTCATGGAGATCCTGACGAACGTGGTGGTGTACCTGTTCCTCGCGCTGGCGGCGTACGTGACCTTCCACGACCTGCTGCGGGCGAAGATGTTCCTGCGCTGATGCGTCCCTCCGCCGACATCCTGGGCGGTGAAAGGGTCCTGCTCGCCTGCCCCGACGCGGCCTTCCGGCGGCGGGCGGCCAAATTCCTCCGGGAGGAACTGGCGCTTTCGGTGGAGGTCGCGGAAGATGGGGGAACGGCCCTGGAGATGATCCAGAACCGCTCCTTCCGTCTGCTGGTGGCCGACACGTCGCTTTCGGGCATCCCTTGGTTCGACCTGGTCCAGTTCCTGCGAGAGCTGCGACCGTCCACCCGATACGTCCTCCTGACCTCCACTCCGCCCGAGGAGCATTTCCGGCTCGCCTTGGAGTACGACGTGGGCGCCATCCTGCCCCGCGTCGGCACCCGGCCCCTGCGCGATCTGGTGGAGACCGCCGAGAGCCTTTTGACGGAAAACGTCTTCGGCTTGGAAAGGTGGCTGGGCGCATCCCCCGAGGTCCACGGTCGCCAGATCGGAAACGCCTCGGAGATCGACCAGGTGGTGAAGGACGTTTCCGAATGGTTCCCGGCGGGCGATGCGCGGCGCGCCTTCCGCAGGGCCTTGGCCGAGATGGTCGTGAACGCCGTGTTCTACGGGTCGTTGCGGGAGGACGGGTCCAGCAAGGCGGATTGGAACCTGGACGCTCCGTTGAACCGCGACCAGGCGGTGTACGTCTTCTTCGGGCGCGGCGACGAGGCTTCGGGCTGCTCCGTGGTGGACCGGGGGGGGCGCCTGACCAAGGCGCAGATCCTCACCTGGCTGGAGACCAATCGCGTCCAGGGTGCGCAGGGAATCCTCTCCAACGACCTGAACCACGGACGGGGATTGCACATCACCCGCCGGTCCCTGGACAGGATCGTCCTGAACATCCGGGCCAACGACCGGACCGAGGCGATCCTCCTCCAGGAGACGGGGGCCCACCGCTCGCCCGAGCGACCGCTTCTGATCCACGAGTTTTGACCGGAAGGACCCCGGATCGCCCCGATGGCGTGGCGTCGATGGTAAAATGGTTTCCGCACTGCGCAGGGAGGACTCCGGTCATGATGAAATGGATGACCATCACGGTGTTGAGCAGCGTCGGAGGCTACGTGGGATGGGATGCGGGGGTGAGGTTCTTCTCGCCGACCAGCGGCCTGTGGCTCTCCTTCGTCGGCGGATTGGTCGGCACCATAGCCGCCTACCTGCTCGTTCCCAGGGAGTAGCATAGGATTCCGGTGAAGGGCGCCGGGAGTGTCCGGCGACGACATTTTCGGAGTTTGGCATGAAAAATGGGAATCGCACTCATTCCGGTACAATATTTTGTAAATTCATATTCATATAGGGTTTCTATGGATTAGAGGAAGGAGCAACTCGATGGCCCTCAAATTCGAAAAGTCCCAGGTGGTCGTGGAAGAAATCGCGGACTACCGGAAGATCCTGGAGGATTTCCAGGAAGGGCGACTGCCCGAGTCCGCCTTCCAAAAACGGCGGCTCTGGCAGGGGATCTACGGGCAGCGTCAACTGGGTGTCCAGATGATCCGGATCAAGGTGCCCTACGGCGCCGCGGACACCGCCATGCTGCGCTCGATAGGGGAGCAGGCGCGCAAGCGCTCCAACGGCATCGTCCACTTGACCACCCGCCAGGCGATCCAGATCCACCACATTCCCCGCGGCCAGACCGGCGACCTCATCGACCAGCTCGCCGACGACGGGCTCACCAGCCGCGAAGCCTGCGGGAACACCGTGCGCGCCATCACCGGGGACTACATGGCCGGGATCGGGGCGGACCAGGTCTTCGACTTCCGACCCGTCGCCGACCTCCTCTTCAAGCACCTCCTGCGCAATCCCTATTCGCAGAACTTCCCGCGCAAGTTCAAGATCGCCTTTTCGGGAAGCGAAGCCGATCGCGGCCTCACCAACCTCCACGACATAGGATTCATCACCACGGTGCAGGACGGTGTCCACGGCTTTCGCGTGGTGGCCGGCGGTGGACTCGGGGCGCAGCCCTATTCCGCAGAGGTGGTCGAGGAATTCCTGCCGGTTTCCCACGTCCTGATCTGCGCCACCGCCCTGGTGCGGCTGTTCAACGCGCACGGCAACCGGGCCCAGCGCATGAAGGCGCGGATGAAGTTCGTCAAGGAGAAGTGGGGGATCGTCAAGTTCCGCGAGGTCTACCGCGGGCTCTTCGACGAACTCGCCGCTTCGGACTACGGAAAGTCCCTGCTGGTGGACGCCGCCGGGCTGGCGCTGACCCTGCCCGTCGAACGTTCCTCCAAGGAAGGTCTTTCCGTGCCGGGCGCTCCGCGGGAATGGGCGGACGAGGCGGTGCTGCCCCGGATCGGACGGGACCTGTTCTCGGTCAAGGTGCGCATCGTGCTCGGGGACATCCATGCGGACGTCCTCGACAAGCTCATGGACCTGGTGGATTCCCACGGAGGCGGCGAAGTCCGGATCACTCCGGACCAGAACCTGGTGCTGGCGTCCATTCCCAGGCAGGAATTGTCCGCGGTGTACGCCGGCCTTTCGGCGCTCGGCTTGGCCGACTCCCGCGTGGGGCGGCTGTCCAACGTCCTGGCATGCCCCGGCCGCTCCACCTGCAACCTCTCCATGACATCCTCCAAGGGGCTCGCCAGCGCGATCTCCAAGCTCCTGGATTCCCGTCCCGATCTGGACGTGGACGGTTCCTCGATCAAGATCTCGGGCTGCCCCAATTCCTGCGGACAGCACCACATCGCCACCATCGGGTTCCACGGAGTGGGTTTGAGGGCGGGCGGAGGAAAGTCCGCGCCCTTCGCCCAGCTCATGTTGGCGGGCGGTGCGGAAAACGGCATCCGCCGCATGGGTCGGCGATCGGTCCGCGTGAGCACAAAGCGCGCGCCCGAGGCCGTGGCCAAGCTGGTGGAGACCTGGAAGACGGAGGCCAAGGGAGAAAGCCTGGACGACTTCCTGTTGAATCTGCCAGACCCCCGAGTGAAGGAGTTGCTGGCACCCTTCTCCGAACTGCCCTCCTACGACCGGGATCCGTCCGCCTTCCGCGACTGGGGGGAAGACGAGGACTACAACCCCGCCATGGGCCAGGGGGAGTGCGCGGGCGGTGTCACCGACCTCATCAACGAGGCGCTGATGGACGCGGAAAACACGCAGAAGATGGCGCGCACCCTGATCCAGGGCGGATTCTGGAAGGATGCCGTGACCAACGCCCGCGAGGCGGTGGGGCACGTGTTCCGCGCGGGCCTTTCCAACGCCGGCGAGACTCCCGCCTCTTGGGATGCGGATTTCGCCACCTGGCGCAAGTTCTACGGCTCCAACCAGGCCCTGCCGGAAGTTCCCGAGACCCTGCCGGTCTCGCATTCCCAGGTGACGGAAGCTGTCGCCCGCGAATACGTGGCCGATTCCGGCGCCTTCGTGGAGGCCGTCACCGAGGTCTACCGCTGGAAGCCGGAGAAGTTCAAGCCGGCGGCGATCGTGGACTCCACGGATGGCGGCGACCGCAGGATCCCGCTGCTGGACCTCAAGGGGATCGGTTCCAACCAGGCCTTCGTGAAGATCAAGCTCAAGCTGGAGCTGCTGGAGGCGGGCGACGAGGTGGAAGCAATCCTGGACGCGGGCGATCCCTACCGCAACGTCCCGCCGTCGCTTCGCGTGGAAGGGCACGAGATCACGCAGTTGGAACCCATCAACAATGCGTAGCAGTATTCGCTGATCGTGCGCAAGGCTTGATTTCCTGAGCTGCGCTCCGCTTGGTTCACAGGGGCCGTCGGGCCCCTATGCCGATCGACCAGGGACCCTGCGCGGATCCCTGGACCCAGCGCCGGGGGTCTTGAACTCTCCGGACCTGGGATTCAGTGGCGCGCAAGCGCCGCCAGATCCTGGTGCCGTGTCCAGGTCCTCCGAATCGCCAAGCCCCCCGGACCCCTGTCGGTGTCTTGGGCTGGCGCCTTCGGCGCTTCGCTGCGGGGGCGGATTCACACCAGCTGCGCGGCGTCCCCTTCCAGTTCCGTCCAGGGGAGGCCCCACTTGCCGATTTCCGCCATGAAGGGGTCGGGGTCCAACTGTTCCATGTTCACCACGCCGGCCTGCTTCCAGACGCCGCGCAGCATCAAGGCTCCGCCCAGCATGGCGGGGACCGCGGTGGTGTAGCTGATGGCCTGCCCGCCCGTCTCCTTGAAGCACTCGGCGTGGTCGCAGACGTTGTAGACGAAATAGGTCTTGTGCTCGCCGTCCTTCTCGCCTGTGATCTGGCAGCCAATGCACGTCTTGCCGGAATAGCCTTCGCCCAGGCTGTCGGGGGCGGGCAAGAGCGCCTTCAGGAACTCCAGCGGGATGATGTCCACGCCCTGGAACCTCACCGGATCGATGCGCGTGAGCCCCACGTTCTGCAACACCGTGAGGTGCTTGATGTAGTTGTCGCCGAAGGTCATCCAGAAGCGGGCGCGCTTGAGTTCGGGGAAGTGCCTCACCAGGGATTCCAGCTCCTCGTGGAAGAGCACGTAGGAGCCGCGGTTGGCCACCTCGGGGTATTCGATGTCGGCTCGGACGGAAAGTGCCGGGATCTCGTGCCACTCGCCGTTTTCCCAGTAGCGACCGGGCTGGGTGATTTCCCGGATGTTGATCTCCGGATTGAAGTTGGTCGCGAAGGCCTTGCCGTGGTCGCCGTTGTTGCAGTCCACGATGTCCAGCGTGTCCATGCAGTCGAAGTGGTGCTTCTTGGCGTAGGCGGTGTACACGTTGGTCTGGCCCGGGTCGAAACCGGACCCCAGGAGGGCCATGAGCCCGGCCTTTTGGAAACGATCCTGGTAGGCCCACTGCCACGAGTACTCGAACTTGGCGACGTCCTTCGGTTCGTAGTTGGCGGTGTCCAGGTAGTCCACCCCGGTCTCCAGGCAGGCGTCCATGATGGAGAGGTCCTGGTAGGGGAGGGCGATGTTCATCACAAGTTGGGGTTTGAAGTCCCGGATCACCGCGGCCACCTCGGAGGCGTGGTCGGCGTCCACCTGGGCGGTGTGGACCGGGATGTTGGCGATGGACGCGGCGATCTTGTCGGCCCGCGACTTCGTGCGGGTGGCGATCAGCAGCTCCGAGTAGTCTGCTTCGTTCTGTGCGCATTTCTTGGCGACCACGTTGGCGACGCCTCCGGCACCGATGATCAGGACTTTGGACATGCGGCACTCCCCGGGTAGGTTTCGTGGGCGGAAAAGATGCAATCGACGTGTTGCGACCCCGTTTCCGAGTCCGGATGGGACTTCGAGCGCGGGTGGATCCTTCCCTGTGGCATCCAAGCGAGTAAATTCCTCCGATGCTCGACTTCGAACTCCACAATCCCACCCGCATCGTCTTCGGTCGCCACACCATCCCCCGTCTGGCGGACCTGGTTCCCCGCGGGGCCCGGATCCTCCTGACCTACGGGGGCGGTTCCATCCTCAAGAACGGGGTCCATGCCCAGGTGCGCAAGGCCCTGGAGGATTTCCATGTGGAGGAGTTCGGCGGCATCGAACCGAACCCTCGATTCGAGACCTTGAACAAGGCCGTCGCGCTGGTCCGGGCGAGGAGGATCGACTTCCTGCTGGCGGTGGGCGGAGGATCCGTGGTGGACGGCACCAAGTACATCGCGGCGGCGGTCCACTACGCGGGTTCCGACCCTTGGGACATCCTGCGCACGGGCGGCAAGGGCGTGAATTCCGCGGTGCCGATGGGGGTGGTGCTCACCTTGCCGGCGACGGGTTCGGAGGCGAACGGATCGGCGGTGGTCAGCCGAGCCGACACCGAGGAGAAGCTCCACTTCTTCTCTCCCCTCGTGTATCCTGCCTTCTCCGTTCTGGATCCTTCCACCACCTTCACCTTGGATGCGCGACAGACCGGAAACGGCGTCGTGGATGCCTTCGTGCACACGACGGAGCAGTACCTCACGGTCCACGCCGATTCCAGCCTGCAGGACCGGTTCGCGGAGGGCATCCTCTCCACCTTGGTGGAGGAGGGACCCAAGGCGCTCGCGAAACCCGGCGACCATCCCGCACGCGCGAACGTCATGTGGAGCGCCACCCAGGCCCTGTTCGGGGCCATGGGAGCGGGCCTTCCCGGAGACTGGGCGGCGCACGGGATCGGGCACGAATTGACGGCCTTCTACGGTCTGGACCACGCCCGCACGCTGGCCATCGTGGCTCCCGGCGTGTGGCGCCACCAGGTCCAGCGCAAGCGGACGCGGCTCGCGCGCTACGGGGAGAGGGTGTGGTCCCTTTCTGGTCCCGAGGAGGCCGTGGCCGCGCAGGCCATCGAGCGGACCGAGGCGTTCTTCGAGTCCATGGGACTGCCCACCCGGCTGTCTGGACACGGGATCGACGCCGCCGAGGCCGCCTCCCGGATCCGCGCGCGTTTCGAGGAGCGCGGCGCGAGCCTGGGCGAGGACGGATCGATCGGGCCCCGCGACGTCGAAGCGATCCTGCTCTCCAGGGCGTAGGCTTCAGGCCCGCGAGATCTCCCAGCGCAGGTGTTCTCCCAGCCGCTCCTCGTTCCCGAAGGCGAGGCCGAAATCGTCGCGGATCCTGGACACGTCGAAGAGGAAGGGTTCGGCACCGTAGCCACGGTCCTCGATGGCGAGTTTCAGCGGCTTTTCCGCGAGCCGCGACGCCTGGACCGCGATCTGTTCCCAGGAAACCCATCGGGTGGACAGGGCGTAGTGGACGGAAGGGCTCGCGCGGTGCCCCAAAAGCGCCAGGTAGACCTTGGACAGATCCTGCGCGTGCAGGAACTGGGTTCCGTCGTGCTCGACCAGATGGACATCCTCTTCGCGGACCACGGAGCGGACCAAAGCTCGGAAGCGACCGTCGGGTTGGGCGTGGGCCCCGTCCACGGCGGGCTCCCCGAAGATGTATCCGGGGCGGACGATGTGGACGCTGGCGCCTGTCGAGTGCCCGAAGGCCCGCAGGTAGGCTTCCGTGGCGGCTTTGGTGGCTCCATAGAAATCGATGGGGCGCGGGGCGTTGTCTTCGCCGTTCAGGGCACGCATTTCGCCGCAGGCGGCCGTGGAGCTGGTGTACACGATGGTCCTGATGCCGGCGTCGATCGCGGCCTGGAACAGGACGACGGACCCCTCCGTGTCGGCGCGGAGCATGGCGGGGCCGCCTTCACCCCAACCCAATGCCACATGGACCAGGGCATCGCACCCCGCCAGCGCGGCGGGCCACGAGGAGCCGTCCGACAGGTCGCCGCGAGCAAGTTGGATTCCGGGGACGTGCCCCAGCGCGGGGACCTTGGTCGGGTCGCGCGATGTGGCCACGACACCGTGCCCAGTGCGGGCGAACTCGACGCAGAGGTGGCTTCCGATGAAGCCGGTGGATCCGGTGACGGCGATGCGCATGGCTTGTCCCCTTCAACGGACGAAGGCGAGGAAACCCAGGGAAAGCTCCAGATGTCCGCCATCCACCTGCTGGCCGGGTCCGAGCCTGGGGTCTTCGTGGCGGTCGGTGGGCACGGACCAGAGGATCTCGGTGCGCAGTTGCAACCAATCCTTCAGTGGCACCAGGGCTCCGACTCCGGCGCCGATTTCCGTCCAACGGGCGTCGCCGTACCACGAATGGTCCTCGTTCACGTGCCGCCAGAGGAACGGGATGTATCCGGTGGCATCGCCTTGCAGGACGACCACCCCCAGAGTCAGGTCCCAGCGCAGCTCCGAAACGGCGGTGTCCCCGTGGTTTTCGTCGGCCAATCCCCACCCTCCGGCCAGGAACAGCCGGGGGAAGGGTCGGAAAAGAGCCTGCGCGTCGACCCACGTGTCCGGGTTCGACAGGGGAGACTGGGTCCAGGCCATCCGACCTCCCACTCCGAGGAGTTGGGGGCCGGCGGTCTGGGCCCCGGTCGACGCGGCAAGGCCCAGGAGCAGAGGCAGCGGCAGATGCGATCTTCCGGGATTCATGGTCAGTTCCTGTCCAGGGATTCGAGGATTCGGTGGTAGCTCGCCCAGCGCTCGGGATGGATCTCCCCACCTTCCACCGCCGAGCGCACGGCGCAATCCGGCTCCTGCAGATGCAGGCAGTCGTTGAATCGGCAGGTCCCCAACCGTTCCAGGAACTCGGGGAAGTACAGCTGCACCTCGCTCTTCCCGAGCCGGTGCAACGCGAGCTCCCGGATTCCCGGCGTGTCCACGATGCGACCTCCGCCGGGGAGGTGGTACACCTGCGCGCGGGTCGTGGTGTGGCGTCCACGGCCGTCCTTGTGGCGGACTTCGGTCACCTCGGGCGACGACCCAGGCACCAGCGTCCGAACCAGCGAACTCTTCCCCACGCCGGAATTCCCGGCGAAGGCCGACCATTTGTCCTGAAGGAGGGCTCGCAGCGCGTCCAGGCCTTCTCCCGTCGACGCCGATCCCCGCAGGACGGGAATGCCCAGCCGCTCGTACATCCCGGTATCGGGCGTGGCGGCGAGATCGCTCTTGTTGAGGAACAGCACGGGTTCCACGCCACCCAGTTGGGCGGTCACCAGGAAACGGTCCACGAACCGGGGATGGAACACCGGCCGCTCCACCGAAGCGACGATCACGAGCGTGTCCAGGTTGGCCGCCACCACCATGTCCAGGTGGTCCCGCGCATCGGGTCCCGGACGCGACAGGCGGGTTCGGCGCGGCTCCAAGGAGGTGAGAAGCCACCCGGAACCCGGCATCGGGTGGACCGATCCCCGATCGCCCACGGCGACCAGGGATTCGCGCCCCAGCCGGAGCCTGGGCGAATAGGAGCATTCCAAGACCGATCCCGCCGAATCGCCCACCAGGATTTCCACCTCGCAGGACCGACGGCTGACGGAGACCACGACGCAGGATTCCGGATCCCCGGCGACGTCGGGAAGCTTGTCCACCCGCACCTTCGCGCCGCCGCGCAGGAGTTCGCGTCGACGCTGGATACCCGACTGGGGATCTTGCGCGAAGCCCTCGCGCCACACCACCTCGGGGTCGCTGCGGCGGGATCGGGAAAGGCGCCGCCCGGGACGCCGATCGAATTCCTCGGGCTCCTCCAATGCCCGGGACCTCAGCCCGACAGAGCGCGGCTCGAGCGTTCCTCGAGTTCGGCCAACAGGCCCGCCAGATGTTCGCGGGCGGGGAATTCCGGAAGTCCGGACAATTCCATCGCGGCTTCCCGAAGTTCGTCGCCGATCAGATCGCGTGCCCGGGAAAGCACTCCCTCGTCGCGAAGGGTCCCGAAGAGTTCCATGGTCGAGTGGTGGACCAGGTCGGCCAGGGACCTTCCCGTCAGCTCCTGGCGGAGCAGGGAGGGGAGGTTCGCCAGCCCGTTGGCGAGGTCCGTGCGGACGGGTTTGTCCAGGTCCGGGATCCCGCCCAGGTCCAACAGGTCGTCGCACATCTGGAAGGCCATCCCGAAGCGCTGTCCGAAGCGGGACGCGCCGTCGACCTGGGCAAGGGGCAGCCCGGCGGACAGGGCACCGCAGCGGCAGCACCCTTCCAGCAGGGAGGCGGTCTTCAGATGGATCACCTCGCGGTATGCAGTCCAGGTGGGTCGTTCCGTCCTGGCCAGGTCCAGTTCGGCCACTTCGCCCGCGGCCAGTTGGCAGGAGGCGTGGTTGATGGCTTCGATGATGTCCGGGAGACCCGTTCCGATGGCGAGCTTCATGGAACGGGCGAAGGCGTAGTCTCCCACCAGCACGGCCATCTGGTTGCCCCACCGGCGTGGCGCGGAGGCCTCGCCCCGGCGCAGGTCCGACTCGTCGATGACGTCGTCGTGGGCCAGGGAAGCCACGTGCAGAAGCTCGATGGCGGCCGCGGAGAGTCGGGCGGCCTGGAGGTTGGGCTGGTCGGACAGTCGGGTGGTCAACAGGAGCAGGGTGGAGCGAAGTCGTTTGCCCTGCCGGGAACTGAGCCAGCGCAGACGGTCGGGGAGTTCTCCGGGGGCGTCGTCGGCCTGGGCGGTCAGGAGGTCCCACGAAAGCTCCAGATCCTCGCGGATCAAAGCGCGAGCGGCTTCCAATGCGGGGGCTCCCTGGAAGGAGTAGGTCGAAACGGTGGTCTCCTTCGGCACAGTCCGGCAAAGTTACTTGATATGGAACCGGTCGGGAGGGAGGAAGATGCCTCCCGGGCTCGATGGATCCGCGAGTACGGCTTTGGGACCCCTTGGTTTTTGCTCCGGGGAACCTTATACTTTGCCTCCCAATTGGGGTATCGTCCAATGGCAGGACTGCGGATTCTGGTTCCGCCTATCGAGGTTCGAATCCTTGTACCCCAACTCGACCGGCATCGGCCAAACCCCGCCGGATCGGTGGACTCCGAGTCAGTTTCCGACCAAAAGGCTTGCGCGCCGAGCCAGTTCCCGCAACCGGAACGGTTTGGTCAGGACATCGTTCATGCCCACCGCCAGCGCCTTGTCGCGCGTCCCGACCGAGGCATCGGCCGTGAGCGCCAGGATCGGCACCTGCTTGCAGGGGATCGCGGAGGCCGCATCGCGCACCCGCCTGGTCACTTCGAACCCGTCGTGGAAGGGCATCTGGATGTCTAGCAGCACGAGGTCCCATCCTCCCTGCTCCAGCTTCTCCAGGGCCTGCCGCCCGTCCTCCGCCACCTCGAAATTCGCACCGAGCTGGCGCAGCACCTGCGCGGCAAGGTGGACGTTCATCCGCGTGTCTTCGCAGAGGAGGACCCTCTTGCCTTCCAGGCAGGCCGAAAGCACCCCGATGTCCGATGGGGCGACCGCAGGGGAAAGCGGAGTCGCCAAGGCGAACGGTTGCCGGTAAAGAAAGGTTGTCCCCGACCCGACCCGGCTCTCGACCGTCAGGGTGCCGCCCATCGTCTCCACGATCTGCTTGGAAATCGCCAGGCCCAAGCCGGTTCCGTGCGCCTGGGTCGGATTCGACTCTTCGATGCGGCAGTAGGGCTCGAAGATGGAATCCAGTTTATCAGGTGGAATTCCCGGCCCGGTGTCCTGGACCCTGGTCACCAAGGAACTCCCCGGCGCATCCCAGGTGGCCTCGATGCGGATATGCCCGCTTTGGGTGTACCGGATTCCGTTGCTCGAGAGGTTCAGCAGGACCTGGAACCAGCGCAGCCGGTCTCCATCCACAGACGGCAACTCTCCCTCGATCCCGAGCCGGATCTCCAATCCCTTCGTTTCCGCCATCGGTCCAAGCGTTGCCACGATTTCTTGCAGGACTTGCTTCGGAGCGAATCTGGTGGGATGGAGGGGAAGCTTCCCGTTTTCCATGCTGGACAGGTCCAGGACGCTGTCGACCAGGCTCAGGAGATGGTCGGCGGAGATGCGGATGGCATGGAGGCTGTCCTTCCCCTTTCCCTGTCCGATGGCCGGCTCGTGCTGGAGAAGCTCCGCGAAGCCCGAGATCGCATTGAGGGGCGTGCGGAATTCATGGCTCATGTGGGAGAGGAACTCGCTCTTGGCTTGGCTCGCGGCGAATGCCTTGGACAAAGCCATGTCGTGCTGTTCCAGCATGTATCGCAGCGCGATGAAGGATGTGACGATGGCGGCGGCGAAGTTGGAGATCCGGGCGAAGCAAGTGCTGGCGTCGGGTATGAACAGGTTCATGCGCGGCGTCCAATCCGTGGCTTCCACCAGGGCCAGTCCGAACGGAATCGAGCACAGCCAGAGGATCTGGTTCCATCCGCGAGGCAGAAAGAGCAGGATCCCCAGCGAGAGGGGGATGTAGAAGATCCAACTGACACCGCGTCCCATGAAGCCGTCGTCGAAGAGGACGATGACCAACCACACCAGGCCCAGGGCGATCTGGAAGGCGTCCGATTTCTTCATGCGCGCGCGGACGTGCGCGAGGACGAAGCCAGCGCACAACACCAGCATCGGCGCGTAGCTCGTGAGTTTTCCTCCCTGGGCCGCGATCACTCCGCCCAGGCTGATGGAGGCGACTGCCGCCACCACGGTGACCTCGGCCACTAGGACGTGGACCGTTTCGGGGACCTTCCTGCCTGGAGGAGGAAGCAAGCGCAATCTGGAGAATTCCATGTCGGATCAAAAAGTATTGTAATTGATCCGCCGCAAGCGTTCTGCAATCCACGCTTTCCGGCGTTGGTGCTCGAGGAGACTCGCTTCGAGACGGCACCTGGGGCTCCGGACTCCGGCCTGCTCAGTTCAGATAGGCGAATCGGGTGCTGCACGCCGGACGCCCGTCCACCTGGACGGACACGAGGTAAACACCCGGAGAGGCGGGTCGATTTCCCAGCTTCCCGTCCCAATCCACCGTAGACTCCCCGGTGGTGCTTTGGTGGTCGGCCAAGGATCTCAACCTCGTCCCGTGGACATCGTACAGGCCAATTTGGACAGATCCCGTCGAGGAAGTCACATGGAACGTCGCGCCTGGGCCAAAGGACCGGATCACCTGGATCTCGGTCCCCGGGAGGCGGGAGCCCGTGGCGGCTTCGATGCCGGTTGTCGCCTTGTTCAAGCCGAAGAACGTCACGGCGGAATCCGCCACGATCTGCAGGTTGTGGGGCTGGCCCGTCTCCTGGATCGCTTCGACCTCGACGTTGGAGCCGTTGTCGTAGCGGGTCCGGATCCAAGTGGATCGCGGCGTGTTGTTCTCCGTGGTGGTGGGGGTGGAGCTCACCCCGAGCACGTTGGTCCACTGCTTGATTTCCTCGCCGAAATTGACGAAGCTCAGCGTGGCATCGCCAGTTCCGTGCCAGAGCTGCACCTTGGGGCGCGGCCCGGTGTAGCCTGGGTAGGCGGCCCGCACCGCGTCGCCCCAGGCGACCGCGGTCTTGGTGATGGTTCCCCCGGCACACGCGCCGTTCCACGAGTTGGTTCCTTCGAAGCAGGAAAAGGGCACGCCCGCGAATGCCGCCCCGGCCTTGAAGACGTCGGGGTACGAGCCGAGCATCACGTCGGTCATCATCGCGCCGGAGGAATGTCCGGTGGCGTATACCCGCGTGGAGTCGCCGTTGTAGTTCTTCACCGCGAACTTCACCATGGAGACGATCCCGCTGGGGTCGCTCCCGCCGTTGTGCGTCAGCGCCGCCGTCGAATGGACATCCCAGCAGCTGTCGCTGCTGTGGGCATTGGGGTAGATGATGATGAACCCGTACTTGTCGGCGTCGGCGGCGAATCCGGTGCCCGTGTAGAAGGCTTGCGCGGTGCCGTGGCACCAGTGCATCGCCACCAGGATGGGTGGATGGGCCTGCACCTTGTCGGGAACGTACACGTACATCCCGATGTCGCTGGGGTTGTTGCCGAACCCCGTGACTTGCTTCAGCGATGCGGCCGAAGCGAGGGGAGGCGGGCAGAGGGCGAACGCGACGCACGCGAAGATCGGGGAGGCGGGGAATTTCGGCGATCCGCGGCGTTCGGAAGATTTCATGTCGGTGAAGGTACCCCCGGATTGCCGCCGGGGCCCCGCGTACTGGACAGTTGCTGTTCACTCGAACTCGCCGGATGGAGTGAACGAGCTTGGACCAAACCCCCTACCTGGAGTCCTTGTCTGCGGTAGCTTCTTGCGGAGCTTGCGACAAGCGATGCTCTCGAGACCACACCGGAGAAAACAGGATGGTACGCAGACTTCTTGCCCCAAGGATCGCGATCGCGGCCTTTTCCCTGGCGCAAGCGCCCGGGGCAGCCAGCATCACTTCTGTGAGCACGGGTAGCTCTTCTGTAGGCAAATATGTCAAGGAGGAGATCACGGTGGGGCTCGGGTCCACCTACTCGAACCCCTACGATCCCGCGGTGATCGACCTGTCGGCCAACTTCACCTCCCCCAGCGGCAAGGCCTGGAAGGTGAACGGGTTCTACGACGGCACCACTTTCAGGATCAGGTTCGCCGCCAACGAGACGGGAACATGGTCTTACGTCGTCACCGCAAAGGACGCCGGTAGCACCGCCACTAGCACGGCCAACACATTCAGCGTGACCAATTCCCCCTACCATGGCTGGGTGCGTGTCGCGCCCAACAAACGATATCTGGCCTACGACGACGGGACCTCCTTTTTCGGGATCGGCTCCTGCCACGCCTGGAGCGTGACCACCACCACGCTGAGCCAGATGCAGGCGTTGAACTTCAACACGTACGTCTATTGGAACGGCACCTACGACCAGTCCGGGGGCAACAATCTGATCGAATCGGTGGTTTCGGGGTTGGGGAAGTACGACCAAGGCAAGGCCGTCCGCCTGGACAACCTGATCGACTGGTCGGAACAGCGCGGCCTCGGCATGATCCTTGTGCTGTGGCCACACGACTACCTGTGCAATTCTGCCGGTTCCTGTCCCAACGGCTGGCCTTCGTCGTGGACGA